>JAJYKL010000028.1 GCA_021788625.1 Chloroflexota bacterium | reverse complement strand
AGGACTATCGTTTTGTTGTGGTCGTGCGCGGCGAGTCCTTAAGTGCGGGCATCGAAGAGACTGACCCGCAACGCACCGGTGTGCCGCCGCTGCCTGTAAAGGCCAGGGATGCTGCTTCGGAACGCACAGGCCACCTTTTCCAGGAATGGGTGAACCGGGCGACAGAGGTTATCCGCAACGAGCACCCGGCTAATGGCCTGACTCTGCGCGGCTTCGCCGGTGACCCGGCTCTGCCAAAGTTCAAAGACGTGTACGGTCTGCGCGCCGGTGTCGTTGCCGTCTACCCCATGTATCGCGGCGTGGCTTCACTGGTGGGGATGGATCGTATTGAGCACCATGCCCACAGTGTGCAGGAGGAGTTCGAGGCAGCCGGCCAGTGCTGGAATGACTATGACTTTCTATTCATCCATGTCAAGTACACCGACTCACGCGGTGAGGACGGCAACTTCGACGCCAAAATGAAGGTGATTGAGGAAGTGGATGACGCCATGCCGACGCTGATGGCGTTGAAGCCCGATGTGCTTATTGTCACGGGTGACCACAGCACGCCCAGCCAGCTCAAGAGCCACTCCTGGCATCCTGTACCATTGCTGTTATGGGCGCCGGCCACCGCGCGGCGCGATCGCAGTGTGGTCTTCGGTGAGCGCGAAGCAAGTACCGGCGGGCTTGGCACCTTCAAAGCCCGCGATATCATGACGTTGGCGCTGGCACATGCGCTGCGTCTGGCCAAGTATGGGGCTTGACCTCATCCCTCCCCTGTCTCCATAAGGGGAGGGACGCTGCGCGCAACGACCCCCTGTACCTGCCTGCGAAAGCGGTTGTCCAGGGGCATGGCATTGAGGCAGAGGAAGGGTGATAGCATGGCGAGCATCGTGGCGTGCAACCTGTCTCAATGGTCGAACCAGCCATGACCGCCAGACCGGTATGCCACACTTTGCGCGCGCAGCACTGGCTGTCGCTCCTGCTTGGCATCTTCGTGGTGCTATGTGCGGTAAACAATGTCACCTTGCCGTTGTTCGAAGCTCCGGACGAAGGTGACCATTTCCACTACGCGGACCTGTTGGCCCGCGAGCACCGCCTGCCTGACCTGACACGCGACCTGCAGGTTTCGCATGAGATCGTCCAGCCACCGCTCTATTACATGTTGGTGGCAGTCGTGATAGCACCCATCGACCGGTCCAATCTGGCCGATATCAGCCACCTGAACCCTGATTGGTTTGATGTGAGCGTGAATGCTGACCATCGCAGTGTGACCAATCAGTATCTGCACTCAACTGAAGAAGGCTTTCCGTATAAGGGGGCAGCGCTGGCTGTGCACCTAGCCCGGCTGGTATCGACGGTGCTGGGTGCGCTGACAGTGTTCCTCGTCTACCAGATCGCCCGGTCATTGCTACGCGCAGCGTACGGTGAGGGAAACACGCCTGAAGCGTTTCAGTCTTTGCCTTTGCTGGCCGCGGCTTTTGTGGCGCTAAACCCGAAGTTTATAGACATCAGCAGTATTGTCAGCAACGACATCGCCATTACCTTTACTGCCTCACTGGTGTGCTGGTGGTTGGTGCAAATGTGGCGACTGGAACCTGGAGAGTGGAAATTCACTGAGCGTAAACCGGGCGTTGCCGCACACCAAAGGTCCCGGAACAAGTTTATTCTCAGATTTTCAGGTTCCAGTCTCCTTCTCGGTGCCATGGTCGGACTCGCGGTGCTGAGCAAGGTGAGTGGTCTGGGACTGCTGGCGCCCGTGGTATTACTCATAGCATTACTCGTCCTGGTAAAGCGACTGAGTCTGAGGCTGGCGTTTCTGGCTGGGTTACTTGTCGTGGCTGGGCTGCTCGCCGTGACGGGCGTGTGGCTGGCTTATAACCAGTTGAATTATGGCAATCCATTGGCCTGGGCGCAAGTGCAGGCAGCCAACCAATCCCTCTTGCGGCCACAGCCGCTAACTCTGATGCAGATGGTCCGGTCCATCCCTGAAATCCTCATCTCCTATTGGGGTGTGATTGGTGTGGAGCTGCGCTATCCGGCCTGGGTGGATGTTTTCTTTTATGCTGGCCTGGTTGTGGCGGTGGTTGGCTGTGTTCGGCTGGGAGTTCGCTGGTTGAACTCCAGCCGGTCTAAAGGTCTGGCTGAGTTGGTCGCTGGCGCTACGGGGCCGGTGCTCATTTTGCTGGCGTGGGAGCTGACACTGCTGGGGTCATACGGGTGGTGGTTGCGCGACTACGCCGGCACCGAGAACAGCCGTCTGATCTTCCCCGGCATCTCGCTGGTGGCCTGTGCTGTGGCAGCAGGCTGGTTGAGCCTCGCACCCAGGCGGTGGCGCGTACCGGTCCTATCTACAGTCTGTGCGGCGTTAACCGTATTAAGCACCCTGACTCCTTTCCTGCTCATCCAATCTGCTTTTGCAACGCCGCGCTACCTGAGCTCGCAGGATCGGGCTGCGTTGCCTGGACAGACAGGCGTTACCTTCGGCGGCAAGATCTTCCTTCAACATGCGCAAATCAACCAGCGCGAGGTGCTCCCGGGTGGGGAACTTGGCATCAGCCTGTATTGGGGCGCTGCACAGCCGCTGAAACAGAGCTACCATGTCGTCCTGTCCGCACGCGATGCGCAGGGTCAATTGATTGGCCGGCTGGAGCAGATTCCCTATGGCGGGCGCTTCGACACGCAACGTTGGCAGCCTGGACAGATCTTCCGTGACGATTACCTGCTGCATGTCGATGCAACAGCCCGGCGCGGTATCGCCAGCGTCGAACTCTCGGTGCGCGGGGTGTACGAGAAACCGCCGCTGCTGACGATTGACGGCAGCACCACGAATCGTTTCACGATCGGTTCATTCAAAGTGCTGGGCGCGTTGCAGCCAGTTCCCGCACCGCAGCACGCATTTACGGCAACATTCGCCGCGGGGGGTGAGCGGTTGATCCAGTTGCAAGGTTACGACCTGTTGCCAGCCGGCGATGCGCGTGCATTGGCGTTACACTGGTTGTGCCTGCAGCCGCCGGGGCGGGACTACACGCTCTTCGTCCACGTGCTGGACCGCAATGGGGCGGTCATCGCCCAGCAGGACGCGCCGCCCCTGGGTGGGGCGTACCCCACCAGCATGTGGGATGCACAGGAGCAAATCGTCGACCGGCGTGCTATCTCGCTACCCGCCTCAGCGTCCAGCCTAATCATCGGCTGGTACCTCCCCACGAACAACAGTCGCCTGGCAGCCTACAAGCCTGACGGGTCCGCGTGGCCGGACAACGCAGTGGTCATCGGGTTGCGGTGATGTCCTGGAAGTTAAGCCTCTGCTCCGGCTGCGGTCCGCGTTCGCCAAACTACAGGTAGTGACTATAGATTTGATGATATCCCCGGAAAACCAAAGGATATGACCCGCGGTTTTTTTCGGATTTATGAAAATTCACCAAAGTCCAAAAGGTACTTGGGAGCAGTGCCAGGTGGATCCCTGGGCGGCATGATTGGCCTGCAGTGACCAGAGATGCGCAGATGTATCACCAGAGTTGTTAGCTAACGCCGTTTACATCTGATCTCGGGCTTGAAATAGAAGCGCCCCGCCTTATCCTGAGCGGGGCGCTTCGACAGGTCAGTCGATACAGGGGCTGAACTTACTTGCCATTCTTCACGCCGTGCTTCAGTGCTGCGTGCGCAGCAGCAAGGCGAGCGATGGGTACGCGGAAGGGTGAGCAGCTCACGTAGTTATTGCCGATGCGGTAGCAGAAGTCCACCGAATCGGGATCGCCGCCGTGCTCACCGCAGATGCCAACCTCAAGATCCGGGCGAGTCTGCCGGCCCTCTTCCACAGCCATTTTCATCAACCGGCCAACGCCATCCTGGTCGATGGTTTGGAAGGGGTTATTCGGCAGGATGCCATCTTCTACATACTTCAACAGGAAGCCTCGCTCCGCGTCGTCGCGTGAGTAACCAAAGGTCATCTGGGTCAGGTCATTCGTGCCGAAGGAGAAGAACTGGGCCAGTGTCGCGATCTCAGCGGCCGTGATAGCCGCGCGCGGAATCTCGACCATGGTGCCGAACTTGTACTTCACCTGGACGCCCTTCTCCTCCATCACCTGTCTGGCCACCTGCTCGAGTTCAGGTTGCACGCGTTTGAGCTCATTGACGTGGCCGGTCAGTGGGATCATCACCTCGGCGTGCGGGTCCAGACCTTCCAGCTTCACGTTGCAGGCTGCCTCGAAGATGGCACGCACCTGCATCTTGATGAGGCCAGTGATCATGATGCCAAGGCGAATGCCGCGCAGACCCATCATCGGGTTCTGCTCGTGCATGCTGTTTACAGCCACCAGCATCGTTTCCTTGCTCTTCAGCTCGGCCTCCTCCGCTTCGGACAAGCCCTCATACTTACGCTTGGCATATAAGTTTGTGACATCCTTCAACAGGTCTTCACCGCTGGGGAGGAACTCATGCAGGGGTGGGTCGATCAGGCGGATGATCACTGGCAGGCCGCTCATCGCGCGGAAGAGACCTTCGAAGTCGCCGCGCTGCAGGGGCAACAATTCGGCCAGTGCCTGTTCGCGCTGCTCATCGTTGTTGGAAAGGATCATGCGTTGCACGATGGGCAGGCGCTCCTGCTCGAAGAACATGTGCTCGGTGCGGCATAGGCCGATGCCTTGCGCCCCGAAGGAGCGGGCGCGCTCGGCGTCGCGCGGGTAGTCTGCGTTGGCCCATACTTGCAGGCCGCGGAATGGTTTGCCGTTTACGACGCGGGTCTTCTGCGCGCTGATTTCGTCTGCCCATTGCAGCAGCGTGACCAGGTCGGCCTGCTCTTCGAACCGAGGGGCTACCGTCGGGAGTTGACCGATATAGGCCTCACCCTTGGCGCCATCCAGCGATACCCAGTCGCCCTCGTGCAGGACGTGCCCGTTGGACGTCACCGTGCGCGCACCGACGTCGATCTTCAGGGCGTCCGCCCCGCATACGGCCGGAATGCCAAACTGGCGAGCGACCACCGCCGCGTGGGAGGTGGCGCCGCCACGAGCCGTCAGAATACCTTTGGCCGCGACCATGCCGTGTACATCATCGGGCTTTGTCTCGGGGCGGATCAGGATGACGGCCTTCTTCTCCTCCTTGCCCCATTTCTCAGCCAAATCGGCGTCGAAGGCGAGCACGCCAACCGCCGCACCGGGCGAGGCGTTCACGCCGGTCGCCAGCATGCGGCCTTCGGCCCTGGCTTTCTGCACTTCCCCGCTATCGAACTGGGGATGCAGCAGGAAATCCACGTCAGCCGGTGTCACACGACGCAGCGCCTCCTCCTTGCTGATGAGCCGTTCGTTGGCCTGATCCACTGCGATTTTGATGGCGGCTTTGGCCGTGCGCTTGCCATTGCGTGTCTGCAGCATGTAGAGTTTGCCCTGCTCGATGGTGAACTCTACATCTTGCATGTTTTTATAGTGCTTCTCGAGCAGCCCCGTGATCTTCATAAACTGCTTGTAGGTCTTGGGCATCTCGATTTCCATCTCGGTGATGGGTTTGGGGGTGCGGATGCCAGCGACCACATCCTCGCCCTGCGCGTTGAGAAGGTATTCGCCGAGCATCTTCTTATCGCCCGTACTCGGGTCCCGGGTGAAAGCGACGCCCGTGCCGCTGAACTCGCCCATGTTGCCGAAAACCATCGTCACCACGTTGACAGCCGTGGGTAAGGTGGACTTCCATCCCATCTGCCTGGCGTAGGTCTTCGCCTTGTGGCCTGTGGCACTGCGAAACACGGCCATGGCACATTCGTGCAACTGATCGTATACATCCTGTGGGAAATTGCGACCCGTTTCATCCTTGATGACCTGCTTGTAGGTACTCACCAGGTCCTTCAGGTCGTCGGTGGTGAGTTCGGTGTCGTGTTTGTAGCCCTTGTGCTCCTTCAGCTGTTCCATCGGGGTGTCAAACTTCTCGTCGGAGATATCGAGCACGGTCGTGCCGAACATCATCAACAGGCGGCGATACGAGTCGTAAGCGAAGCGTTCGTTGCGGGTAACCTGGGCCATCTCCTCAACGGTCTTGTCGTTCAGGCCCACGTTGAGCACGGTCTCCATCATACCGGGCATCGACTCGCGCGCGCCGGAGCGGACGGACACCAGCAGTGGGCGGACGCCCTTTTTGCCACCGCCAAACACCATGCCCGTCTGCTTCTCGACGATTTTCATCGCCGCCAGTGCCTGGCTCCAGGACGCCTTGGGGATCTTGTTGCCCGCTTTGACGAATTCGTCGCACACTTCCGTGGTAAGTGTGAAACCGGAGGGAACCGGCAGACCGGCGCTGGTCATATCCCACAGGCCGGCGCCCTTACCGCCGAGTAGCGCGCGCACGTCGGTCCAGGTGGGCGCCACCCTGGCAACGGACCGGGTGTCCGTGAAAATATATACCCATTGTTTCTGGGCAGAAGACTTACCGTTGCGATTATGGCCGTTCTTGCTGGGGGCCACCTTCACGGCAGTCTTCGATGTTATTTTAGTTGCCATTCAGCAAATTCTCCTGAAAAATATTGGCATTTATTGCGACGAAGTGCCAACTTTCGACTAGTCAAACTTGCGTATTGTACGACATATACTTTACGCGGGCTACTTTTTGAGCCTGTTATGGACTATTTCTCACTCACCGGGCGCCAGCGGCGCTCCAGGGGGATGCCAATTATGGAGCACACGTTGAGGTTCAGATTGGTCCAAACGTTGAACGAGCTGAAACAGGCCCATGCTTTCGCCGTCTCGGTGCCGGGCCTGCCCACGGCCAGGCACATGCTGGAGAATTACGCAGAGCAGTTTGGCATCGCGCCGCAGCTCATGGTGGTTGGCTGGCGGTACAGCCCGATCGTGGGCTGTGCGCTCCACGAAAGCCTCTGTGTTCCATGTGCCTGTGTGGTTGACCCGATTCGAAATCGCCAATCGTCAATCCACAATCGTCAATTCCTAGAAGCCTTCCAGCTTACTGAAGTCCACCAGGCCGCGGGCCTGGGAGACGACGCGCTGCAGGAGCGCCAGGCGCGTCCGGCGTAGCGTCTCGTCCTCGGCCATCACCAGCACCTTGTCGAAGAAGGCCGTGATGGGTTCCACCAGCGTAGTCAGGTTCGATAGCAGCTCGTTCACGTCGCCCGCCGGCGGCAGCACAGTGACAGCCTGGTGGAGCGCCTGCGTGGCGGGGTCAGGGTCGGCACTTACGTCCAATGGCATTTCCCCGGTCAGGTCGCGCGTGATGCGCGCGCTGCGCGAATACGCAGCCAGCAGCACCGGCCAGTCCTCGCGCTTTACCCACTCGGAGAGTTGCTCCACGCCTGCCTGGGCGCGGTAGGGGTCGTCGCCCTGTGCCGTCAGTACTGCATCCGCCACGTCATAGCGGCGCCCCCCCTCCAGCAGCAGTGCGCGCTGGCGCTCGACAATATAGACGAAGGCAGCCTCAAGTGCTTCCTCCCGTACTGGCACAGGCAGTAAGACGGCTGCAGCACGCAGTCCGGCGTGTAGCGAAAACGAGCGGCGGCTATCCACCAAGATCGATACCACACCGATGGCAGCCCGACGCAACGCAAATGGATCGGCTGAGCCTTTGGGTGCCAGTCCAACGGTAAAAAGGCCGGCCAGGCTGTCAAATCGGTCAGCCAGCGAGATGATCAACCCCGCCAGCGTCTTGGGTGTCTCGTCGCCTGCGTAGCGCGGCAGGTAGTGTTCGAAAATGGCCGAGGCGACCGCATCGGCCTGGGCGTCGTCGTCCGCGCCGTGGTTGAGCCTGTAGTACTCGCGCCCCATGACGCCCTGCAGTGAGGTGAAGTCGATCACCATGCTGGTGGCCAGGTCGGCCTTGCACAGTTGCGCAGCGCGCCGGGCGATCTGCATGTCGGTGTCGGTCGCCCCCAGCGAGTCGCCGATGGTGGCCGTAAGAGCCTCGATGCGCCTGGTCTTGTCCATCATGGAGCCCAGCCTGGCCTGGAAAGTGAGTGTCTCCAGTTTGGGCAGGTAGTCGTCGAGCGGCTTTTCAGTGTCGTGGCGGAAGAAGTAAGCCGCGTCGGCAAAGCGGGCGCGCAACACGGCTTCGTTCCCGGCCCGCACCTCGTCCAGATGCTGGTCGTTCCCGTTGCGCATGGCAACAAAGTTTGGCAATAGCACCCCGCTATTTGCATCTACCACCGGGAAGTAGCGTTGATGCTTACGCATCACCGTCATCAATACCTGCTGCGGAATTAGGAGAAACTCGGGCTCAAAAGAACCGAGCACAGCCATGGGCTGCTCCAGCAGATTCGTCACCTCGTCCAGCAGGCCTTCATCCTGGGGCACACGCCCGTTGACGGCAGCTGCGGCGGCCTGCGCCAACTGGCGGATCACCTCACGCCGCTCATCCATTTTACCGATGATGGACTGCTGCCCCAGCCGACGTACGTACTGGTTGGCAGCCGTGATGTTAAAGGCCTTACTCCCTTCGCCACGCGAGCCGACGCTGGCCTTTCCACTTGCCACCCCCGCATACTCAAACGGGATGACTTGACGGCCTAGCATGGCCACGATCCAGCGAATGGGCCTGGAGAAGGCGACGTCCGTTTCGTTCCAGCGCATGGTTTTCTCAAAACTGATCTTACCGATGACTGCCGGTAGCGTCTGCGCCATCACCTCGGCGGTGAGCTTTCCCTCTTCATGCTTGTTAGCGAAGACATAATGGCCCTGCGGACCCGCTTTAACTACGAGACTCGAAGGATCAATATTAAAGCGCCGGGCGAAACCGATGGCAGCCTGGGTAGGCTTGCCATCGGCAGCGAAGGCGACCTGGGCACTGGGCCCGCGTACCCACTCATCCAGGGCTCGCTGGTGCGGAGCCACCTGTTCCACCACGGCTGCGATCCGGCGTGGAGTGCTGTACAGAGCCAGACTGCCATGATCCACGCGTGCCTCGTCCAGTGCGCTCAGCAGGACTTTACCCAGTTGTTCCTGCGCGGTCGTTACATCGGCAGCCGGTAGCTCCTCAACGCCGATCTCCAGCAGCAGCGATTGCGGACGTGAGGTTGGAAATGGAAGATTGGAGGTTGCGTTGCTGGTCTTCGATGGATGCTGGGTCTCCAATTTCGAATCTTTAGGCTCGTCTTTCAGCCACGGGAAGCCCATCGACTCGCGCTGCTTCATATATTCGGTGGCAACCTGGCGGGCGAGGTCGCGCATCCGCGCAAAGTAGCGTGCGCGCTCGGTTACACCGATGGCGCCGCGCGTATCCAGCAGGTTGAATGTCTGCGAGCAGTTCAATACATAGTCGTGCGCGGGGGTGACCAGCCCGTGCTCCAGAGCACGTTTGGCTTCCCCCTCGTAATGATCGAAGAATTCGTGCAAGACCTCCACATTGGCCTCATTGAAGGCGTATTGGCAACGCTCGATTTCGGCTGCCAGGTTCACGTCGCCGTACGTGCGCCGTTCGTCCCACTTGAGGTTCCACACGGCGCGTGCGTTCTGGATGCTGTGCGACATGGCGATGCGTTCGAGACCGTAGGTCAGCTCGAGCGAAACTGGATGTAGAGTGAAACCGCCTGCCTGCTGGAAGTACGTGTACTGGGTTATTTCCAGTCCATCCAGCCACACCTCCCAGCCCAGGCCCCATGCACCCAGAGCTGGAGATTCCCAGTTGTCTTCCACGAAGCGGATGTCGTGGTGAGCGGGGTTAATGCCAATGGCCCGCAGGCTCTCCAGGTAAAGTGGTTGTGGTTCGGCGGGAGCCGGCTTCAGGATGACCTGGAACTGCGTGTGAGTGTACATACGGTTTGGGTTTTCGCCGAACCGGCCGTCGTCGGGACGCACAGAGGGCTCGACATAGGCCACGCTCCAGGGCTCAGGTCCCAATACACGCAGAAACGTAGCCGGGTTGTACGTGCCAGCGCCGACCACCTGGTTATACGGCTGCCAGATCAGGCAACCCTGCGCGGCCCAGAATGACTGCAACTTAAGAATGACATCTTGAAATGTGAGCATTTGGCGGCCATTGTACATGGCGCGGTGTATAATGCTTCCGCTCTGGCCGGGGACGCGCCGGAGCTGTATGAGTAGATTGACTCATTACAGGTGCAACCGTGAGTAGTGGCGGCTGCGGGAAACACTCCGTCTGGGCCTCAAACGATGGGCGGTTGGGAAGGTTATATTTATGGCTGACACAATTTCTTTAAATGCGTCGAAGCGAACAGCGATCCGGCACGGTGTGAAGGCGCTGCGGCGATCCGGCAAGGTCCCGGCGGTGGTGTATGGCAACAAGATCGCACCAACCCACATCCAGTTGGACGCACATGAGCTGAGCACTGTTGTGCGCCATGCAGGCCACAACCGTCTGATCGCCCTGACGATCGATGGGGATAGCAGTGCGCAGAAGATGGTGCTGCAGCGCGAAGTACAGCGCGACCCGATCAAAGGCGTCATCAAACACGTCGACTTCTACGAGGTTTCGATGACGGAGAAAATCACCGCGAATGTGCGCGTGATCCCCGTTGGTGAGCCCGCCGATGTGAAGACCGGAGCGGGCGTGCTGCTGCAGGAGACCAACACGCTCAGCATTCGCTGTCTGCCTGGCGACCTGACCGAGAGCTTCTCGGTGGACGTCTCGGGGCTGGCGATCGACGGTGTCATCCGCGTGCGCGATATCACTGTCCCACAGGGCATCGAAGTTCTGGACGACCCGGCGGAGGAAGTGCTGCGTGTGACGCGCTTCGTGGAAGTCAAGGAAGAAGAAGTGGCTCCGGCTGCCGAGGCTCCTGAGGTCGAGGTGATCGAGAAGGGCAAGAAGGAAGAAGAGGAGGAAGGCACCGAAGGCAAAGAAGCGTAGTCCTGTTCTTCTCAAATCAAGAGAGTCTGTTCGTGGGGCGCTTGAATGCGCCCCACGCATTTTTCCTGCGCTCCGAAACGACGGCATGCGCACACCAGCGCACTCTCCTGGATCCCCACGGAGCTCAAGCAAATCTAACCTGATAGGTGGCCTGTTGCGTCGGAGACCAATGCGATAGGCGATACAGAGAGAGCGTTTAGGACCGTACTCGACGTGCAACCCAAACTGGGAAAGCTCCATGTCTTCATAGACACCCATGCCAGTGGCAAGTCCAATTTCTTCGACGTACTGCGGGTATCGCAGGATATCACCTGAGGATTCGCTGTGAGCGAGGTATTTGACGGTAAGCCGAAAAGTGGTATGAGCGAGGTGTGGCATGGGATACACCCCACGAGATTGCGATTGCTCATTGAGCTGCCACGCAGCAGGGCTTCCCTGGGCATAACCCAGTTACTCGTCACCACCCATTTACCAACCGTATAGGCTTGGCTTCAAGGTCAAGAGCACGACCACACTTTCTTATGCCGACACGCGGAGGACGGTGCTTCGATCATCAGGCCAGTGTCCAGCCTGCCCACTTCATCGAGCCTATACAACACACCTCCTGCGCGGATTCCTTAGCAGGGGGCTGGCTGGAGATGGCTGCATGAAGGTACTGGTTCACGAAAGTGTTCAGGCTTAATCGCTTCAGCCTCCAATCTCCTCTGGAGATGAGTTAAACTCAACGTTATGGCTCATTCGAAGCGGGCGGCTGGGTTGCTGTCCATGGCTTTCGCGGTGGTGTGCACCGGATGCGGAGGTTTGATCTCGCCACTACAATCCCCACCTACTGTGCCTGCGCCCACGCAGCTTCCATCTCCCACACCTGTCGTCTTGCCGGCAGCCACCAGTACGCCCAAAGCCACCGGCACACCCAGGGCCACCCCAACGGTTACGTTGACTCCTACTCCCGGCCCATCGCCTACGCCGAACATGGATGCAACGTCGGCGGCTGTGTTCGCCACGATTACAGCGCTGGCGGCAACACCGACTTACCCACCCACCAGTACACCGCGTGCGCAGCGCACGCCCATTGGCGCAGGTCCTGATCAAAATGATATTCCGCCTACTGCTCTATACAGCTCGGGCGAAGTAGCTGTGCTGACTCTCTCTCAGCAGGTTGTTGCTGGCAGCACGGCGGCGTTGACCGTGAAGACTAAACCTTCCACCCTGTGTACCTTGCGTGCGACGCGGAGCACTGGGCCTACGGCGAAATGGGTAACGTTGCCCGGTGCGCCACCGCGCGTCGCGGGGCGTGATGGCATCGTGGCCTGGATCTGGACTGTTGACGCTGGTGAGCCTGCTGGTATGATGACACTCGTCGTCGATTGCGGCACAGTGGGCACGGTTAACGTTCTGATCAAGGTAACACGATAGAAACGATATTTGGACGTGAAGCGTGAGCGACGAATCGATGGAACATACCCGCCCGGCCGCACCGATGCTTGATGAGCTGATGCGTACCGTTTGATGTTCACTTTTGGAACTGCGAGATGGTGATGGAAAAGGTTATGACTTTCGATGTGGAGCGCATACGTGAAGACTTCCCTGCCCTAAAGTCGATGATGCATGGGAAACCTCTGGTCTATCTGGATAGCGCCGCTTCATCGCAGAAGCCTGAGCAGGTGATAGCCGCCATGGACCAGGTCTACCGGACCGTATACGCCAATGTGCATCGCGGCGTATACACCAACAGCGAAGTGTCCACCGAGCTCTACGATCAGGCGCGCGCGAAAATCGCACACTTCATCAACGCTTCCACTCCCGAGCAGGTGATCTTTGTGCGCAATGCCACCGAGGCATTGAACCTGCTGGCTTATTCGTATGGCAGGCATTTTCTGAAGGAGGGGGATGAGGTGGTGCTGACGCAACTGGAGCACCACGCAAACTTTGTGCCGTGGTTGGTACTGGCTCAGGAACGTGGCGTGAAGTTGAAATATATCCCACTTGCCTCCGATGGAACGCTGGATTTGAGCACACTGCCCGAGTTACTCACACCACGAGTGAAGTTGGTTACTTTCGCGCACGTTTCCAACGTCCTGGGCACGATCACCGACCCGCGGCTCATCATCGAGCCCGCACATGCCATCGGTGCGCGGGTGATTGTGGATGGCTGCCAGGCCGCCCCGCACATGCCGGTAGACGTACAGGAGCTGGACTGCGATTTTTACGCGTTCTCTGGACACAAAATGCTAGGGCCTACGGGGATTGGCGTGCTGTATGGTAAGCCGGAACTGCTGGATGCCATGCCACCCTTCCTCACCGGCGGCGATATGATCAATTCGGTCAGTATGGAAGGCGCCACCTGGGCGGATGTCCCCGCAAAGTTCGAGGCTGGCACCCCGGCCTTCGTGCAGGCTATTGGACTGGGTGCAGCAGTGGACTATCTCACAGCGCTGCGAATGGACGCGGTGCGTGAACATGAACGCGAATTGGTCCGATACGGGCTGGAGCGCCTGAGCGAGCTATCTGGACTGACCCTGCTCGGTCCGACCGACCCGTCCATCCGCGGTGGAGCCCTCAGTTTCACCGTAAAGGGTATCCATCCGCACGATCTGGGCACGCTGCTGGACCGCGAAGGGATCGCCGTGCGCACCGGACACCACTGCGCTCAACCGCTGCATACCTGCCTCGGCCTGACAGCCACGGCGCGCGCCAGCTTCTACATCTACAATGAGCCGCGTGAGGTGGACGCACTGGCCGAAGGTATAGAAAAGGCCAAGCGCGTGCTGCACAAATAGGAAGCTGGAGGCTATCATCTGGAGATCCATCGGTTGGTGCGCCATAATCGAAAAACTGAACTCGAAAATCTAAAATGGAAGATCTGTATCGAGAGAACCTGCTGGACCATTACGAGAACCCGCGCCACCACGGCACCCTGGAGCACCCGGATATCACACATGAGGAATCCAATCCGCTGTGCGGCGATCAGATTCGTGTAGACGTTCGGCTCGGCGATGATGGCACGCGTATCGCCGAGATTGCCTTTTCCGGTGATGGCTGCATCATCAGCCAGGCTTCCGCGTCCATGCTCATGGAGGAAGTGGCGGGCAAGTCCGTAGCCGACGTGCAGAAGCTGGATCGCCAGGACGTGCTGGATATGGTGGGGGTGCCTCTCACCGCTGCGCGCGTCAAGTGTGCGCTGTTGGGCTTGAAGGTTCTCAAAGCCGGTCTATACCAGTACCTGATCGACCATCAACAACCGTAAACTTCAGTAACCCATCCTCATGCGCTGTCTAGTTATTTCAGACATTCATGCCAACCTGCCAGCCTTCCAGGCCGTGCTGGACGATGCAAAGGCGCGCTCTCTTCATTACGACATCGTGTGGTGCCTGGGCGACGTAGTGGGTTATGGCCCCGAACCCAACGAGTGCATCGACCTGCTGCGCACGCTGCCGCACGTCTGCCTGGCTGGTAACCACGACTGGGCTGTGGTTGGCAAGCTTGACCTGCGTACTTTTCACGAGAGCGCCGCATACGTGGTGGAGTGGACCCAGGCGAACCTGACCCCACCGAACATGAACTACCTGCGCGCGCGCCCAGAGCAGGTTCCTCACGATGATTTCCTGCTTGTCCATGCCAGTCCACGCGAGCCGATTTGGGAATATATCACCGACGTGAATGTGGCCGATGAGAACTTCGACAGTACATCCGTGTCGTTTATTCTGGTAGGGCATACGCACGTACCGGTAGTATTCGTTAAAGACGGGCGTTCTGGCAACTTGCACGTGGCGTTGCCCAGTGCGAGTGTCCCCGTGGCGCTCAAGCACGAATCGCGTTATATCATCAACCCAGGTAGCGTGGGCCAGCCCCGTGACGGTGACCCACGAGCCGCCTATGCTCTACTCGACACGATTACCAGCACCTGGATGCCATACCGTGTCGAATACCCGATCCGGGAAGTACAGTCCAGAATGAGGTCACTGCACTTTCCGGCGCGATTGATAGAGCGGCTAGATTATGGGCGATGAAAGCTCAGAAGACTGCTCGGACACTGAAAGCCCCCACCGTGGCACGCAACACCGCTCGGGAGCGGTTGGATGTACTGATGGTTTCACGTGGCCTGGCTGAAACGCGCGACTGGGCACAACGTCTGGTCCGCGCTGGTGAGGTACGCGTGAATGGGCAGGTAATCGACTTACCCTCCAAACTCATTGCTGCAGATGCTGAGGTGGTGGTGCAGAACCCCCCGAAATATGTGTCGCGGGGCGGGCTGAAGCTTGAGGCCGCTCTCGACCAATTTCGATTAGGGGTGCAGGATCTCACGTGCGCTGACGTGGGTTCCAGCACGGGTGGCTTCACCGACTGTCTGCTACAGCGTGGTGCACGGCGTGTATACACCATCGATGTGGGAGCCAACCAGCTACACTGGCGGCTGCGCAATAGCCCGCGTGTTGTGGTGATGGAAGGAGTCAATGCACGCTATCTGCAGGCATTGCCAGAGCCGGTGCAATTTGCCAGTATCGATGTATCGTTTATCTCCCTGACGCTCATTCTGCCGCGCGTGTTCGGATGGCTGGCCCCTCCAGGCAGTGTCGTTGCCTTGATCAAGCCTCAATTTGAAGCCGGTCGTGAGAAGGTCGCTCGGGGCGGCATTGTGCGGGACCCGACCGTGCATCAGGAGGTGGTTGAGCGCATTACCACTTTTTGTGCACAATCGGGCTGGATCGTGCGAGGCGTCATCGAGTCACCCATTCTGGGTATGGATGGTAACAAAGAGTTCCTGGCCTGGGTGCAGCATGCCGGGCAGGTGGCTGATGATCTCGCCAGGGCCGTCTAAGGGACGGCTTTATTTCATGCGCATCACATTCATCGCTGGTGAATATCCACCTTTGGAGGGTGGGCTGGGAGCCTACACGCGTGAGCTGGCACGCGCGCTCAGCTCACTCGGACATCAGGTACGTGTGTTCACCCGCTCGGTACCTGGTGCAGCGGATTCGGAAGAGGTGAACGGCATCCGGGTGCAACGCGCCGTCTCCACATGGGGATGGTCATCGCTAAGCCGCCTGAACCATTTTGTTGGCTCGTACCGACCGGAGGTTATCAGCCTGCAATACCAGGCTGCAGCCTATCAGATGCGTCCGGCCATTCACTTGCTGCCTCGCCTGCTCGCACGGCATGTTCCCGTGGTAATTACCTTCCACGACCTGCGGGTGCCCTATCTTTTTCCCAAGGCCGGACCGATGCGCTGGCGGGCTCTGGTCGGCATGTCGCGCAGCGCGAGCGCGACCGTTGTCACCAATGTGGAAGACCAAGCCACCTTGCAAAAGGCGCAGGTGCGAAATCTAGTCATGATCCCCATAGGAAGTAACATCATCCCTGCACCGCTTGTGGGATTTGACCGCGCAGCATGGCTGAGCAAGCGCTCCTTGCGACCCGATTCGCGCATTGTAGGTTACTTTGGCTTTATGAATGAGAGCAAGGGTGGTGAGACTCTGGTGCGTGCTCTGGCAGAGCTGCGCCGCGAAGGCTTGGACACGACTCTGCTGCTCATTGGTGGGCAGACCGGTGCGAGCGATCCGACTAATGTTTCTTATGCCAGTTTCATCATGAAATTGGCGGATGAACTACAGGTTAGCCGGAATATCGCACTCACAGGCTTTCTGGACGAGCACGGTGTAAGCGAGGCACTGGCAGCGTGTGACTGCGTGGCGTTACCCTACCGCGACGGTGCGTCATTCCGCCGGGGGACGCTGATGGCCGCACTCGTCCATGGATGTGCAGTCGTCACGACGCTGCCTCGCGTGGCCGTTCCGGAACTGGTTAACGAGCAAAACGTAATGCTCGTATCCCCTGACGATCCCCTGTCTTTAGCGGTTGCCATCCGGCGGGTATTGCTCGACCCCATATTGAATGAACACTTGCGAAGCAGCGGCAGACAACTGGGCGCACGCTTCGACTGGGCAGGCATTGCCACGCAGTATGCTTCTGTTTTTGAACAGGTTCGCAGCACACTGACCCCTGCACCTCTCCCGAAATAACTACAGGCTAACTGTACGCAACCCTCAACACACAGACACGCTGACATTCTGCATGCCTGAATCGAGTATTGTGTTTCTATTACGCGATTGCCGAGAGCATAGATTACCCATTTATGCAAACGCTTGAGGCACGTTCTGTATCACCATTGTTACTAAATGATGCTAAAATGATAGCTAATAGATACGCTAGCGGGACGGCTTCCAGTGAGTCGGCACGCATGCAAGCAACTCATTGTTGGCTCACCAATGTGAGGAGGGATTCACATGGCAAAATGGGCGGTCTATTTGGCAAATGGGGGAGCACTGGATGCGGCTGTTGAGAAAGGTCTGGCGGACGCTGGTTGCATAGTCGACCGTGCGCAGTCGGTTGCGGAAGTGTTGCAATGGCTGAATGCCAAGGGGTTAACAACTGCCGCGAATACTAAAATATCGCGTTCGCGGGATGGCAACTCGTCACCAGCTAACCGTCATACGGTAATCATGATAGCTTCAGTTCGAGCCGGCGCCATTACTTTATTGACACTGCTGCGCGAACAAGGCTATGAACCCCCTCCAACCCTTGTCATCGATGAAGGGGGTAACGATGTACATACCATAATACGAGCGTTGCAGTTGGGCGTGCGTGAGTACGTGCTATCAAGTGACTCGGACATGCAGCGCACACTAAGTGCCCGGTTGCTTGTCGAGCGCCTTAGTGCTGACCGCTTTGAAGCGGCTGCTATGGCGGATCAGGAACCTGCGAATGCGCAGGTCATGCCGTCACCACGCTTCGAATGGGATGCCATTGGACGCGTGATACACATTGACGACGAGTACTTGCGGCTGAGTTCGGTGGAAGGGCGCATCTTCGACTTGCTCTATCGAAATCGTAACCATACCGTACAAGTGATTGAGCTGGTACCCAGCGTGCTGATGAGCCAGAATCTGCCCATAGCCATCGGTGCACGCCGTTTACGACCTCATATCATGCGTCTGCGTCGCAAGCTGGATGGTTACCCGGTTCTTGGGATGCGTATCGTCAATATGCGTGGCGCGGGGTACATGCTGATCTAACAGGATGGCAGCATCGCGATCCATCTCGAAGCCGGTCGCAACGGCGCCGATCAACGGCAACGGCGCCGATCAACCACAAAGGTTGCCCCTGCTGCTCAGTCGCCTTTCATCGGCACGTAATTGCCCTCGATCCATGTTGTGCCGTCGGGGCGTGTCTCGCGCTTCCACACCGGTACGATCTGCTTTAGCCGGTCGATCCCATAACGTGCCGCTTCGAAGGCGCCATCATGGCGATGGCTGGCGCTGACGAGTACGGCTACGGTTGGCTCGCATACCTGCATAGGTCCGGTACGCTGCACCAGCGCCACACCGTGAATGCCGGCGAAGGACTCGCGCATTTCGTCCGCCACCTGGCGCAACTTGGTGAGTGCCATCTGAGTATAGGCCTCGTACTCCAGTTGCAACGTTACTTCGCCTGCACTGAACTTGCGCACCGTGCCAACGAAGGTCACTACTGCGCCGTCATACTCAGTCGTTACGGCTCGCTGTAGCTCGTTCAGGTCGATCGGTTCTTCTGTCACACGCAACAGGGTGGGGTAATGGTCATCCTTCGTCATATCAGGAACAGGCTGGGGGAAAGGATCAACTCCGCCACTGACGGGCGGAAAGAGAGCCACTTCATCAGTCTCGTGCACGGTATCGTCGCTAAAGGCAAATTGTTGGTTAACGGCCACCAGGGTCTGTGGCATAAGTGTCGCTAAAGTGGGGAACTGATCTGCAACGACCTGCCGCAACTCCCGCACCGTGAGGTGATCGCCGGTATGAACCGTTATCTCAGCAGTACGGGCGCGCTCCCTTAACGTGGCGAATAGTTTTATCCTCATAGGCCGAGCCGGGTTAGTGTTGCAGGTGAATCAATCAGAATTGTAGTCGCCGCTCTTCCCACCTGTCTTGTAGGTCAGGTGTATCTCGTGAATGATCATGCTCCGGTCAACTGCCTTGGCCATGTCATAAATGGTGAGGGCGGCCACACTGACAGCAGTGAGTGCTTCCATCTCCACACCGGTTTTACCCATGCACTCAACATGCGAGCGGATGCAGATCTGCCCGTTCTCCGGTTCACAATGCACTTCAACTTTAGTCAGACTGACGGGGTGGCATAGCGGAATCAGGTCGCTGGTACGCTTGGCCGCCAGGATACCGGCAATGCGCGCTACGGAGAGAGCGTCGCCTTTGGCCAGGTTACCATGTACGATGGCATTGTACGCATCCCCGTTGAGCGAAACGAAACCGCGCGCCTCTGCGATACGGTGCGTATCAGCTTTAGCGCCCACGTCCACCATGCGCGCCTCGCCCATTGTGCTAAGGTGAGTCAAACTCATCTGTCCTCCACAGAACGGAGATTGGAGATTGAACAGACTCGCATCTGTATACGCGTGACCGAATAACCAGTCGCCAATCTCAAACCTCCATGCTCCTCCTAGCCGCCAATCTCACTCATGATACGGTTCTGTGGAATGACACCGTGAGACAGGTCGTGCCCCCATGGCTTATGCCAGATGGCCATGCGCATCAATTCAGCCAGCTCGTCGACGCCGGCCCCACGCCTCAAGGGGGTCTTCAGATCCAATTCGCCGTCCTTGAGCAGACACAACCGCAAGGTGCCATCCGCCGTCAACCGGACGCGGCTGCAACTGGCACAAAATGGTACAGTCACCGGGCTAATAAAGCCGATTTCTCCGCGCGCACCAGGCAGGCGATACAGCCTGGCCTCGCCATCCAATTTGCCGTCATTCAACTCAACTAGCCGATCGACGGTCGACTCGATATATCGCATCATCTCCTGCGTGGTCACAATGCTGGCCTGCTGAAAGTCAGCCACATCGGCAAATGGCATAACCTCAAGGAAGCGCACCTGCCAGTCGTGTTCGTAAGTCAAACGTGCCAGGTCAGTCATGCTGTCCTCATTGTAGCCACGGATAACCACACAATTGATCTTCACCGGATGCATACCAACCGCTTCGGCAGCGTTGATGCCTGCCAGCACATCGCCCACATGACCCCAGCGTGTAAGGCGATGATACTTTTGCTCGTCCAGGGAATCCAGACTGACATTCACTCGCTGCAGGCCGGCCTGCCTGAGTGGTACCGCCAGATTCGCCAATCGCAAGCCGTTGGTGGTCATGGTGATTTCACGCACACCTGGCATACGCGCGATCTCTCCCACGATGCCCACCAGGTTTGGCCGCACCGTCGGCTCACCGCCCGTCAGGCGATACTTGTCGAACCCCAGCAGGCTGGTCGCGCGCAGGACGGTGAAAAGCTCCTCGTCGCTCAGTAATTCGTCACTGGGACGGAATACCATTTGCTCCGGCATGCAGTAGACGCAGCGTAAATTGCACTTGTCTGTCAGTGAGACTCGCAGGTAGTGAATGTGGCGTCCAAAGGCATCCATCGTCCTGCCCGCTGATGCCAGCCCTGGCTCACTAGCGGGTACTTCGTGTGGCTCGTGTCTTGCACGAGGAATGGTCGATGGGGTGGATAAAACCTGTTCCATACCAGCTCTTGCATTACCCCCTGGGCGGTGCATCGTCCACCTTCTGCTTGATTATGGAGCCGCCCACCTCAAATGGTACGACGATCTGTTGTGTCACCTGCCCATCTTCCAGCATCTCGATCAACACAGCTAACTTCGTATCATGTTCCAGGGCCGGCAAGTGGAGCGTGGGGGCCGGGCGTCGCTCGACAGTGCCAACCATAGACATGGTGCGAAGCACCCGACCATCCGTGGAAAGGATGCTGACATCCAGGGCGGGCGATTGTTGAGAAGGCGTAAATCCCAGTTCCACTGTCACGCGTGTACCATCAGGCCACGGCATAATACGATAATCCGCCACCCGGACAGGTCCTGGCGGAGGCTGCCTGGCCGGCTTTTCATCGTTATCGAGGAACAAAATCATATCTGACATGCTATATCACGAATTATTATTATCTCCCTATTCTTTATTCGTCGTAAGGTGGATTTTATGACAAGGGCATGTGCCGGGCCAGGCGTGTACGTACAATGCGAGCAGCAAAAAGAGCTTCGTCACTGCGAAGCACCCACGCAGTGCCGAAATAGACTGCCACGCCAGCCGGGATCGCCACCAGTGCCGCCACGTTTCCGCTGCCGGCCAGAGACAACCATGCCCAGAGCGCTGCTGCCATCACACCTGATGCGAGTGCACTCTTGAGTGAAGCCACCAGGCTTTGTTGCATATCCAATTCCGGAACGCGTCGTGCCAGTAATGCGAAGAGTATCAATGTTTCCAGCGCCGTGGCAACCGAGTTCGCCAGCGCCAAGCCACCATAGGGTGGCAGGTGCTGACTACTGAACACGCCTGCCAGGATCAGGCTGAGCGCCACATTCATAACCATGCTGGCAACGCTGAGCACAACCGGGCTCAATGTGTCGTGCAGGGCGTAGAACCCGCGCGTCACCACCTCTAGCGCAGAATGACCCACCAGGCCCACACCGTACCACATCAGAGCGAATGCCACCGCTGCCGTCGATTGTGGGCCGAAGGTGCCACGCTGAAAAAGCAGCCGGATAATGGGCTGTCCCAACATGATCAGCCCGATTGATGCGGGCGCGCTGAGTGCGATCACCACGTTGATGGCACGTGTGAGCGCTGCGCCGAATTCATCATGCTCGCCACGTGCTGCATGTGCACTGATGGTGGGGAAGAGCACGGTGGCCGTGGCCTGTGCAATGGCTGCTTGTGGCAGGATAAGGGTGGCAAACGCAATATTCAGGGCTGAGACGGCTCCTTCGCCCATACCGGACGCAAGTGCCACTGTGACGATCAGGTTCACTTGCACGGCGCCGAGTCCCACAATACGCGGTAACATCAGGCGCACCACGTTGCGGACGTCGTCGCGTAATTCACGACTCGAGAACACAGAGCGACCGGGCGCACTCCCACGTCCGGAGAGTATGCGCAGCAGCGCAGGCACCTGGATGACCAAGTGCAAAGCTGAGCCAAGCACCACACCCAGAGCCACACCATAGATGCCCTGGCCACTGAGCACCACCGCACCAAAAATGATGCCGATGTTATAGAGCGATGGTGCAATCGCCGGCGCAAGAAACGAATTATTCGACTGCAGCACACCCATCAGCAGGCCACTCACGCCAAAGATGACTGTTGAGATGAGCATGACCCGCATCAAGGCAACGGTGAGTGCCACTTCAGACTCGTCGTGGAATCCCGGCGCAATGATGGTGCGTACCAGAAAGGGTGCCAATAATGCAGCCGCAGCGGCCACCGCAGTCATTATGATGAAAACCAGAATGGCGATCACAGCTGCCAGGCGCCATGCCAATGCCTGCTGAGCGAGGCTGAGACGGGCTGTGAATGTGGGGATGAAGGCGGAGGCAAGCGCACCGCCTGCCAGCAGGCTAAACAGCAGATCGGGAATGCGAAACGCAGCGTTAAAAGCGTCGTATTCAACGCTCGTGCCAAAGCGGGAGGTAACGATGATGCGCTGTCCCAGGCCTGTCAGATTACTCAGGACATAGGCAATCCCTACGAGCACTGCCGCCCGGGCAAGCGAGCGTGCTTGCATATGAAAGCCATTGTACAGTGTCTATTTTCCGGTGTGTGGCGTGTGTGGCAGATTAAGGGACTGAATTAGCCGCGACAGACCAGCCCGGAGGGTCGCTCGCTCCGTCAGCGCCGAGAGCATGATATGCACCCCGCGCGAGGTGCCGTAAAAGTAGCCTGGATGGACCAGCACTCCTGCATCCAGAAGGTGCAATACCAGTTCCTCCTCGCTATCCCAATCCGGCACCTCAGGGAACAGGTAATAACCGCCATCAGGTGAATGAGCTCGCACGCCTGGGCAATATGAGAGCATCTCCAGAGCCATGTCAAGGTTGTCACGCACGGTCGTCCGCATAGTACTCACAAACCCGGTGCTCCGTTCAAAGAGTTGTGGAAGCATGCTCTGAATCAGTGAGCTGGCGCCCAGGAACGTATCGTTGAGTACCTCCAGGCGCTCGGCGTAGCGTTGTGCGGCAGGTGTGTTCAGGGCGATCCAGCCCAATTTCAGATCTGGCAAAGCGAATAGCTTGGAGATGCCATTCAACATAAATACGGGAACATGAGGGTGTAATGTGGTGAAAGGAGGTGTAAAAGCTGCACGATAGGTGAACTCGGCGAAGACCTCGTCGCAGATAACCGGTAAGCCCAATTCATCCAGCGCAGAAACCGGCGTCTGCACGATCATACCGGTGGGATTGTGCGGCGAGATAATGAGCACCCCGCGCGAATGTCTGTCCACCTGAGCATGCAGGCTCTCCGGATCGATCTGCCAGCCGCGCTCCTCGACCAGCCGATAGGGCCGTAGCTCTATATGATGAATTGTGGCCAGGTACTCGAAGAGCGGGTAGGTGATGTCGGGTGCCAGGATGTTGTCGCCAGGTTCAGTCAGCAACGCAAAGAGAAGACTGTACGCCTCGCTGGTGCTGGCCGTCATGAAGATCGAATTGGGGTTGATCTGGTCAGGTGGGGTGCGGTGCGCGTAGTAGTTTGCGACTGCTGCACGGGCTATGGGCAGGCCGTGCGGGTCCGGAGCGTAACGCCGCGTGCTCCAATAGTCGTCAGCGGCTGCGCGTAAAACGCCAGGTGGGAAAAGCATCCCCTGCTGCGTGGGGTTGGAACTGGTCAGGTCAAGGTAGCCACGCTCGGCGGCACGCCGGCGCGCCTGCTCAAGCCGGTTGACGCTCAGGTCCGCATCAGCAAGGAAGCCGCTCATGCTGACGGGACGTTTGCCTCAACGATAACCTGTACACGGCCGACCGTCCCATCCGTCAGCATCACCTTGATACCGTGCGGATGCGTAGCACTGTTGGTGAGAATACGTGCGACGGTGCCGGTGGTCAACGCTCCCGTGCGCTGGTTGTGCTTCTCCACGATCTGCACTCGCATACCGGGCTTGATCTGGTTTCGCGTGGGTACACTCATTTTGAGCTACTTTAGCACCAGCCAGCGGGCGTGATCTGCACCAGCGTTATCGAAGCCACGCGTGAGCAGGCGCGCATGAGCACCCTCTGCATCCATCACCCACACCTCGCTGGGCTGCCCCACGCGTGCCCGGCTAAAGGACATGTGTTCTCCGTCGGGTGACCAGCGTGCCCGGAAGTTCCATACCAGCGGTTCGTACGGTGTAAGTTCCTTTACCCGGCCATCGAACGGATTCAGCAGGCAGACTTGCGTTCCGCCGCACGCCTGCTCGGGCAGGTAGTCGCGGTTGAAATGGTCTGTGTCGGGCCGCTGAGACTGATATGGCCACGCGGTGCATGCGCCAGGTGATGCGCGCGTGTAAGTGATCCACTGCCCGTCCGGAGACCAGCACGCTATCTCCGAGCCGCTTCCACGTGTCTGCGGGCCGCCAAAACTGGTGCCAAACCATTGTCGCCGATCAGACGTGAGCCCCCGAACTGGCTGGTGGTCAGCATCGGCCGGATCACCCAGACAAAGATCAGCCCAATCGTGTCCAGGGTCTTCCTGGTAGCGACAGTCCTCAAAAGCCAGCCATGCGCCATCCGGCGACCAGGCTGGACCGAAGTAGAGATGACCCTCCTGGTGAGCCACCGTTACCTTGTGAGTGCCGTCACATCGCATGACGCACACACGGTAGGGCAAATCGCCGGGTCCCGTGATGTGATAGGCCAGCCGGCTCGCATCGGGACTCAGCGTGACGCCATAAGCGAACCCCTCGCCTGCACTCGTCAGTGCTTCCGGCTCGGAGCCGTCAAGATTGGCAGTGTAGATAAGCTGCTCATGGTCTATGATGGGCGCCATCACCATGCGCGCTTCACCCGGCAGCAACGCGGCACACAGGGTCATGGGCGCGAGGCGTTGTTGGGTGGCTAATTCATCCAGTGTGCCCCGGCGAAAGTGATAGAGCCACAAGTGGGTGTGTACCATGTGCTCCCAGGGTTTACCTGCCTCGTAACTCGTCAATACGCAGCGTTCACCGTCCGCGAAACATGGCCCCAACTGCCAGTTCAACTGCGATGGCATTCCGAACTCCAGTGTGTGCAGACCCGTGCCGTCGGGACGAACCAGGCCGATTTGGTTGCGCGAGGCGAAGGTGATCCACTGTTCCATGTAAAGCGCTCCTGCCATACCCTTAAAATGCCACCCCTATTATTTCACCTCAGGCTGATCAATGTATGATTTGAGTGGACCAGTGTTCGATACCCATACGCATCAGACTGCGTATGGCTCATCACAAACCAAATAAGGGCATATCGATCGATGATGAAAATTCCTTTCCAAGGGCGGGTGCTGCTGCTCGGTTGTGGGGCTGTCTCTCAATGTTTGCAACCGTTGTTGTTACGCCATCTGGAAATGGACTTCAAACGCATGACGATCATGGACTTCGAAGACCGGCGCGAGCACATCCGTGAAACGCTGAACGCTGGAGCGAATTACGTGCAGGAGCGTATAACACCGGAAAATCTGCCCACCGTTTTGGGTCAATACCTGGGCCCTGGTGATTTGCTCATCGATCTGGCATGGAATATCGGAGCTGAGGATATCGTGCAATGGTGCCACGACCACGATGTGCTGTATGTGAACACATCGATCGAATTGTGGAATCCCTATTTTGCCGAGGGGGACCCTCCAACGTCACGCACCCTCTATGCCCGGCACATGGGATTGAAGCAATTAACGCAACGCTGGGCGAAACCCGGCCCCACAGCCGTGGTGGAGCACGGCGCCAATCCAGGCCTGGTGAGTCACTGGACCAAAGTGGCTTTGCACGATATCGCCGCCGCGATGCTGGAGCGCGGACAGGGTGCGGAGCGACAGGCCAGTCTGGAGCGAGCGCTGGCCGACCGCGATTATGCGCGGCTGGCCATGCACACGGGTGTCAAGGTAATTCATGTCTCGGAACGCGACACGCAAATAGGTAGCAAGCCTAAAGAGATGAACGAGTTTGTGAATACCTGGTCGGTGGCCGGTTTTTATGAGGAGGGCATCGCTCCAGCGGAGATGGGTTGGGGCACGCACGAGCGTCGCCTGCCGGCTGGCGCGCAGGCTCACGACCACGGCCCCTGTAACCAGATATGCCTCAGCCAGATGGGCATCAACACCTACGTGCGGTCGTGGGTGCCGATGGGCGAGATCATCGGCATGATGGTGCGCCATGGTGAAGCGTATACCATCAGCGAGCACCTGACAGTATGGGAGGACGGCGTACCCATCTACCGACCCACGGTCAATTACGCCTACCTGCCCACCGACGCGACCATGGCCTCGCTGCACGAACTGAAAATGCGCAATTACCAGATGCAAGAACGAGAACGGATCATGACCGACGAGATCCTGAGTGGTCGAGACGAACTGGGCGTGCTGCTTTTAGGTCACGAGCTGAATGGTTGGTGGGTGGGGTCACAGCTTGATATAGACGAAGCACGCTGCCTGATACCTCATCAGAACGCCACCACCCTGCAGGTGGCCGCATCGGTGCTGGGTGCGCTGGCGTGGATGGTGCGCAACCCACAGCGTGGATTACTGGTGCCTGACGATCTGCCTTATGAGGAAGTGTTAGGCGTAGCCAACCCTTATCTGGGGCCGTGTCCGTCGATTCAGACCGATTGGACTCCACTCAAGAACCGGGTGGATTTGTTCGCTCGTTACGGTCGACCGCGCCCGAAAGATGAAGATATGTGGCAGTTTGAGACATTTAGATTCAATCCATAAAGATAAGCTTTGTTACCTCGATGGCACGCCTTGTATACGATATTTATGACTAATCAGGCGACTTAGTTCGGAACCAATACGCAAACAACGGCTGATTCTAAAAAAAAGCTCAATAATAAGTCAACAATTCGTTGACATCCTGCCTGGCTTGGAGTAGGATATCGCCATCATTGATCACCTCGTAATATCCAATCGGCAGCTTGCCGTTGGTGCACTGTACGTGTCATCGCTCGCTTCCACCCGGCAACCAGCCGTACATATAAGTAGTGTAGTGATTCGCCAAACGCCGTGAAACGCACTGCTACGGTGAAAGTAGTTATTGGATGGAATTCGGTGTGCGTTGCACGTGCGAGCGCTGTTGTCGCTGCAGGTTTACCTTGCGCCGAGTAAGGGTCTGCTTTCCAGCGTCGATCAGCCTACACTCACACCCTATCTTATTGTGCGTTCATGCCGATCCGCCACGCGAGTTCGGTGGCGCCTTGGTAGGGTCGTGTGTGGTGCCCTTCGCCGAGGGTGGTGAACACTCCATATCCGTTTCATCAAGACCATGGGAGATGGGCTAAATGAGCAGGAACTATAGCGATGCGGAGAGCATGGTGTGGTTGATTGACAGACAGAGCAGTCTGAACACGGGCGCCGTCGCACGTATCGGTGGTGCCGTTGACGAGCGCGCACTCCGTGTGGCCCTAAACTGGCTTCAGAAGCGTCACGCCATGCTACGCACGCGTGTGGATGTGTTCGGCGGCCGGGTGCCTGTTACTCCAGACGCGGAAATCATTCGTCCCATTCAACTGCGCGTCGAAGACCGCGTGGGCAACGAGCAGTGGTCAGAGGAGGCGCGGTATGAACTCGATCAGCCCCTGCCCTGGACACGCGGACCTCTCATTAACGTCGTCCTGTTGCGATCCAGCGACGTGAGCGATCTGATTGTCACCCTGCATCATGTCTATGGCGATGCTGCTTCGGTGCTCTACCTGATGCGCGACCTGCTGGGCTTGCTTGCACAGGTGTTGAAAGGCAGCCATGTGCCCAGCCTGCAGATATACCCGGAGCGGCGCGCCATGGACGACCTGCCGCTGAACGGCGCCAAACTCATGGAGAGCCTCATGAAATCCACCGCGCAGGTGGTGACTCAGGTGACACTCACAATCCAGGGTCGTGAGCAGAAGTCTGCCCCCCGGCACGGCAAAGTTACACACATCCTGCCCAAGCCCAGCTCGCCCAGGCGTGGTGATGCCCTGCATCAGACGGGTCACACACGCATGCTGCACTATGTGCTATCACCTGATGAGACGAATGCGCTGGATGCCAGGTGCCGGGATGAAAACACCACGCTGCACGGTGCGATCTGCGCAGCTGTGTTGCAGGCGGCTGGGCAGTACATCTGTGACACGGTCGGGCAATACAGCGCGGCTGTACCGGTCAGTTGCCTCTCCACGCCCCGACTGCATCGGGCTCTTGAAACGGTATCTGGCGTGGAAATTGGCCTGTTCGTGCCGATGGTCACAGCAGCCAACTACATCGGCAAGCGTGCTCCCTTCTGGGAGATTGCCCGCCATACCGAGACGACCGTGCAGGAAGCTGTCCGGCGTAATGATCCGCTGATGGCCATGCCATTGCCGCATGACCTGTTGCAGCGGGTGTCGGAGCCTCACTCGGGCGTCATTCTGGTCACTAACGTAGGCCGGTTGGGTCTACCGAACCCTTACGGGTCGATCATGCCGCAGGAGATGCGTGCCATCTCCCGAACAACCAGCATGGCGGATTGTTTTGGAGTCGTAGTCAACCGTCTGCCGGGTCGCGTCTTGATGAGCTTTTATTACCCCGAGTCGACACTTGCCGAGGATCAGGTAAGCTTGCTCGGTGCGTCGGTGGTGAAGAACCTGCGCGCGGCTATCAACGCGGATTGACTCGCGGTCCATACTTGTTCTGCATCATCCGCTGATAAACCAGGCTTCAGTGAACTGGCTGGGTTGGTTTGTTTTTCCTGCTTTGCCAGGACCTTCGGCTTGAACCTATCAGCGATGGACTGCCGTACCATGAGTCGAGGCGCGCCATGCGTGCGCCCACACAGGGCCTCTGCAAGGGCTGCTCCTGTGCAGGGGAACGATCTCATCGGACCGGTTCGTACAGGGTGGGTCATACGCAGGTGAAAGCCTGCGGTCGGGACGTTGTATCGCCACCCCATATTACAATTTCACGCATGGATAGAATCGTCTGCTGGCTACAGAGCTCACTGCAGCGTATCTTCCCTTCCACCCCTGCCCCTGTGCCTCAGGCTACGCCAGCCATCGACCTCATCGCAGCGCGCAATGAACGCGTCTCGTTTCAGGCCTGTGTGCAGAACCTGGGTTTTGATGCTGCGGAAGTGAAGGTAAGTGTATTGGATTCGCCAGGTCTGGACATTACCGTGCGGCGTGTGGGTTATGTGCCTATGGCGCATCACAACACCGGCACGCCCGCGGAGGAATTGGACGGTCGAGGATGTATCCCTGGAATGGTGCCCGACCCGCTTCTCCCCGGTAACGTCACGGTCCTGGGCCCTGTGGAGAGCCAGTCATTTTGGGTGACGGTAAACATCACGGCCGAAACGGAACCGGGCATTTATGAGCTGGCAGTGCGGTTCGAACAGCAATCTATCACGATAGCCCAACTCACGGTGCCGCTTGCTGTGCGCTCGCCTGTGGTGCAGGAGCGTCGGGACTTCCCGGTGACGCACTGGTTCTATGCCGATGCATTGTGCGACTGGTATAACGTGGAGCCTTTTGACAAGAAATTTTGGGCTCTTGCCGAACCTTATCTGGCCAATCTTGGATCGCACGGTATCGACTGCCGATACGTCCCCATCTTCACGCCACCCACTGATGGCGTGAAACGCCCCACGCAACTGCTCAAGATCAGCGAACCCATGCGTGGCCAGTATTGGTTCGACTTCAGTGAGGTGCGGCACTGGACTCGTCTGGCTCAGCAACACGGTGCGCGCACTTTTGAATGGACGCATTTGTTCACACAATGGGGTGCACGGTACGCCATCCGAGTTTACCGCAATACACGCAACGCTGATTCGCTGCTGTGGCCGCCTGAAACAGAAGCCACATCCCGTGTGTATCGCAACTTTCTGGAGCAGTTCCTGCCGGCGTTCCATACTTTTCTGCAGCTGGAAGGTCTGGAGGACAAGTCGATCTACCATGTCTCCGACGAGCCTGGCGAGCAACACCTGCCAGGCTACCGTGCCGCACGGGCGATGTTGCAGGACCTGGCTCCCTGGATGAAGGTGGCTGATGCACTGAGCGATGTCGAGTTTGGCCGCGAAGGGTTGACGGATATCCCCATCCCGAGCATCTCCACCGCGCATGCGTACGCCGAGGCCAACCTGCCAGCATGGGTCTATTTCTGTTGTGGTCCGCGAGGCCAGTTTTTGAATCGGCTAATGGATACACCCCTGGCCAAGATCCGCTTATCGGGCTGGCTGTTTTATCGCTTGCACGCCCGGGGGTTTCTGCATTGGGGTTACAACTACTGGTACAAGTCGCAGACACAGGAGCTCATCGATCCGTTTACCGAGCAGTCTGGGATGGCCTGGCCGGGCTGGGCTTACGGCGACCCCTTCGTGGTTTACCCTGGCGATGATGGCCCGCTCGACTCCATCCGCTGGGAGGTATTCGCCGAGTCATTGCGAGACTATGCGCTTTTACAGACGCTGGGTATCTCGCCCGATGACGCCAGCCTGGACGAACTGAAGGGTTACGACGAATTCCCCAAGGGCGAGCAGTGGGTTGCCCAAACCCGCCGGTCGCTGCTGGATCGCGTGACGCGCTAGCGATTCGGTGAGGTGTGTCAGGCTGGGCGCGCCGGTGCGTCGAGTGTCTTGAGCCGGCGTAATTGCGGCCAGACGCGCGAGATTGCCAAAACGACCAGTATGGTACCGATGCCGCCGCCTACTACCGAGATGACGGGGCCGAAGAGCGCTGCAGTCAGCCCGGATTCGAAACCACCCAGTTCGTTTGAAGCGCTGACGAAGATGCTGTTCACAGCCGATGTCCGCCCGCGCATCTCATCGGGTGTGAGGCTCAGCACCAGTGTGCTGCGAATCACCACGCTGATGTTGTCCAGGCTACCCAGCAGTGCCAGCATCGCAAGAGAAAGCACGAATGAGCGCGAAAGGCCAAACACGATGGTGGCCAGGCCGAATCCTGTGACGGCCAAAAGTAGCGTAGATCCGGCCTTTCTGAACGGGGGCAAGTGCGCCAGCGCCACAGCCATCAGGAGCGCCCCAACGGACGGCGCGCCGCGCATCAGTCCCAGACCTTCCGCGCCTACCTTCAAAATGTCCGTGGCATAGATCGGTAACAGGGTGACGGCGCCGCCAAACAACACGGCGAACAAGTCCAGGGTGATCGCTGCCAGAATCACCTTCGTGTCGTGGATGAAATGTAGCCCCTCTTTCAGTGAATCCATGGTGGCGGCCTTGCGTGAGAGCGCCAATTGCCGACCTCTGAGCATCAGCACCAACACCAGAAACGTAAGGGCGGCGAATGCGTCGAACGCATAGATGATCGAGACGTTGTTGAACGCGGCAACAATGACGCCAGCCAGAGCCGGACCCAGTATCGCGGCTAATTGACCCACGCTGGATGACCAGGTTGCAGCGCTAGTGAAGATGCTCTGCGGCACTGATTGCGGCAGTAATGTATAGGAAGCCGGTCCGTTGAACGCGCGCGCCAGTCCGATGCCGACAAGACAGACGTACACCACCAGGATCGGCCCCTGGTGTAATGAGATCAACGTCAGGCCGAGAGCCGAGATCGCCAGTAGTAACTGGGTGAACAGCACTATGCGCTTGCGGTTGTACTGGTCGGCTACATGGCCGGCCGGTAAGGAGAAAAGGATGACGGGGGTCACCTGGGCCAGGCCGACGAACCCCAGAGCCAGAGCGTCATGCGTGCGCAGCCATAGCTCCCAACCGATGGCGAACGACAGCATCTGGTCGCCAAATGATGTAATCAGCCGGCCTGCCAGCAGCAGGCGGAAGTCGCGGTAACGCAATGCCGCATAGGGATCGTGCCGCGCGCTGGATGTTCCTCCGGGCGACTTCTCCACACCTTCCTCATTGTCCTTGCCTTCCAGCGTGTTCTCCACACAACTCCTATCAATTCCATTGAATTTCGGGTCCAGCAATCTTACATGAATGGCGAACTGCCTCTTTTCCAAGTCCAATGCATTCCCTGCATACAGCTTGTGTACCACGCTCCTTTGGTTACACCAACGCAACGCGCTCATTCGCCCGTGTCAGGTTACGCCTCATGCATTTCCCTGAACCGCCCTTCCATCGTCTCTCTGGCCTAAGCGGTGTACACTGAGCCACCAAAAAAGGAAGCAACAACGGTCTATGACGCTCACTTCAGAACAGTGGATTTTCGGCATCGTCGCTGCGCTCGTCGTCGGATTTTCCAAGACCGGTCTGCCCGGCATCGGCATCCTGGTTGTGCCTATCATGGCGTTGGTTTTTGGCGGGAGGTTATCCGTCGGTGCGACATTGCCCATGCTCCTGTGTGGCGATGTGTTTGCAGTTCTATGGTATCGCCAGCATGCGCGCTGGGACAAACTGTCTGTGTTGATCCCCTGGGTGCTGCTGGGGATTGCAGCCGGCACCCTCCTGCTCTGGTATACCGGTATACAGGGAAGCCAGACGGACTGGCTGGACATCATCATCGGAGTGCTGGTGATAGCCATGCTGGGTCTGAGTCTGGCGCGTCTGAAGTGGGGCGACCGGCTGGTACCTGAATCACGCGCAGGCGTGGGAGCCACAGGGGTGCTGGCCGGATTTTCCACCACGGCGTCCAATGCGGCAGGGCCGATCATGGCCATTTACCTCACAGGCATGGGCCTGGATAAAAACCAGTTCATGGGTACCACGGCGTGGAGCTTCTTTATTTTCAATATGACCAAACTGCCCATCTACGTGTTTCTCAGCCTGGTGTTACCCAGCAAGCCGATGGTCTCCACCGAAACCATCCTGTTCGACCTGGCGATGGCGCCGCTCATCATACTCAGCGCCTTCGCCGGCAAGTTGCTCCTGCCGCATATATCGCAGAAGGTTTTTAACCTGCTGGTGCTCGCGCTGGCTGGCATCGCCGCAGTCAAGCTGATCATGGACCAGATCCATTAGCTCCTCGGCTCCCCAGCAACCGGTGCGCCAACTCGAGAAAAGCGTTCATGCGTGACAGAGTGCGCTCGTACGACTCCATCTTCACCATGGCCTGAGCACACAGCGTCACTGCACGGTGCCGGCTGACCAGCGCGATCTCGCGCAGCTTGTACTCCTGCTCCTCCCGCGAGCCGGCCAGCACCAGCGTATTGATGACCGACACGTCGAAGCCCACCTCGTGAGGGACGACGCGATCCAGCCATGTCAGGTCATTCCACCCACTCACCTCCAGCCGGCGTATGTCGGGGAATGCGGCAAGCAGATCGTTCACGACCAGTTCGAAGTGGCCGCAGGTGTGGAAACCGGTTACCGGACCCTCGTTGGCCACAATACGACGGTAGACCGGCGCGACGAAGCGGCGGAACAAGGCTGGCGAAAGGAATGGAACGTTCACCCAGTCGTCTGCCACAAAGGTCGCTGGCGGCAGCCCCGGCAAGCCCAGCAGGTGAGCCCGCTCGCGCGCAAATCGCAGGCGCGCATCGGCGAATTGAGCAAGAAAGGCATCCACCACTGCCGGACGCTCAACCGTATCGGCCAGGAATCCTTCATACCCGCGCAACTGCACCAGGATGTCCAGCGGGCCGCGGTGAAAGTTTGGGAAGGTCACAGTGAGGGCACCGTTATATTCTGAATGCGCCAGATCCAGCATGCGATGGTAAAGCGCGATCAACGCGGGCATTTCGCCAGTAGCCTGGAAGTCAAACGGGGCGATGAGTGCCGGGTCCGGGTTCGCAGCAATCAGGTGTGGCAGGAAGAGGGGCACGCCTTCCCTCGTATGGCGGATGCGCTCGCCGAACAGCGTCATATCAAAGTACATGCCGGTGCTGGCCTGCACATCGGGTGTGATTACGCTGTCGTCGCTGGAGTTGTCGGCCCAGAAGATTTTCTGTCGCAACTGCGTCTCCAGCGAGAAGTCGGCATCGGCTAGAAAGCGGTTCATGTCGAACCCGAACAGCTCCGGCCAACCGATGTTCTCCATGTAGCTGGTGACGCGCACGCGGTCCACACCATAGCGGATGTCGCGCTCCGCGATCAGCTCAGCACGATGGGCTATGCGCTGCTGAAGTGCAGCGGCCAACTGTGCCTGGGGTAACGTCAAGGCGTCAAGGTTGAGCTCGAACTTCCTGTATGGTGGTGGGTTCATCGTGGACCTTCCCATCGTATGACGTGTTCGCCGTTGCAGGACGGCGATATCGGTGCTCATTATCGCTTTGTCGTGACATCCCGTGCGCGGACTGCAACCTGCCGGCGTGGCGGGTTCTCGACCGTTGCAAGACATGCCGTACAGGTGGGCAAGGCTGACTCTGACTGACCTGGTGCCGCGTGATAACTTATACACGCGCGAGCTGCCAACATGGTACAATCCGTGGGGTCATTTACCGCACGTTGATTGCACCGATCAAAAGATGCTGGTTCATACAGGAGAATGCTGTGCGCATTAAGATCGTTCGATATCTCGCTGTTCTGGCGCTCGCCATCAGTCCCTTCGTGTTCAGTCACCCCGCGTTGGCTTATGTGAGCCCTGTATCCATTAATTCAATTGACGTGACCACCACTTCGACGGGCATTACCGTCGTCGTGGGAATGAACGTTTTATTTATACCTCCGCAGGTGACCTATTCCGTCGGTGGTAGCGCACCCACCGAACTCTATTTGGTGGGATGCGATGAGGGGACGAATGTGTGCACCTACTCCGCCAGCGTAAGCCTGCTGGATTGTGTAGTGGGTGAAGTCAACGTGCAGAATGAGCAACCCGGTGCAATGACCAGAATAACTGCGTCACAGATCATCGAACCGCCGAACACACAAAGCGCCAGCGTACCTTTTAGCACGGCATGCTCGTCGACGCTGCTCGGGAGCATACGCGGGACTGCGTTTGAAGACTTGAACGGAAATGGAAAGTGGGACAGCAACGAACCGACGCTGGGTGGCGTGTGGTACAAGATCACAGATGGTGGCTCGTGGTTCGTATGTGGCTACGTGGGCAACGACAGTACATATGGCGTACCTGTCCAACCAGGCGCATACTATGTGATGCCCGTTGCACCCAAGGGCTACCGGCCAACGACACCACGCCTGACGGCCATTGTGACGCGGCAGGCTGACGGGCAGATCATCTCACTGAACAACAACATCGGATTCATAAAAGATGCCAGCTCGCCTGGTCAGTCGTGCGATCAGTACCACCCGTAGTTGCCGTAACCCAGTTACCTTACCCGGCATCGGGTTCGGGGTGCTCACATCCTGTGGGCACCCCGATGGATGGGTTCACTTGTTGCTCTGCCACGGCGCGGTGTGTACCTGGGCTTATCCGATTTACGAACCTGGAATTGAGGCAGGCCCTGGCTTGGGGTGCAATGGCAGGATCAGTCCCTGGCGTGGCGATTGAGAAAAATCGAAGTCGGTGATCAGGTTGCCAAGTTGTGGTTCGTTCTCGCGCACATCGGGGCGTGGGTCAGGCCGTCCATCAGTCTGCGGGTCAATGCGCTGACCGTTCAGGAAATCATCTTCGATGAGCTTGAGGTAGGCATCGAAGGAGAGGGTCTGATGGTCGATGTAGCCCTTTCGGGCATATGGGCTGATAACCAAGCCTGGCACGCGCAGACCGTAACCGTTCTGATCCACCTTGGGCGGCACGACGTGGTCATAAAACCCACCCCAGTCATCCCATGAAAGCAAAATGGCCGTGCTGCTCCAATCGGGTCCCTGCATCACACTATTGATGAGCTGGGTTACATAAGATTCACCCACTGATATATTGGCTGGTGGATGCTCGCTTACCTTTGCCTCCGGCACTACCCATGAGACCACGGGTAAGGTTCCATTCCTGGCGGCAGCGAAGAATTTGTCCACCGTCTGAATGTTTGCCAGTTGCCCATCCTGTTTGACGGTGTCAAATGCAGGTAGCGGGTTCCAGATGCCTGGGACGTTCTTAGCCTGCGGCCTGGGCTGGCAGAGCATCGCATCATCAGCGCAGTCCGGTTCGCTGCCAGCGCTGAGGTAGTAAGCCCATGAAACATTCGCCTTGTGCAGCAGATACGTCAGGTCTGTCCAGGCGTAGTCATTTTTAGCTACGTTCACGCCACTGGGTCCATCCAGGGCATTTACACAACTCGCGGGATCACCGGGCTTTGTGCAGCGAGCAGACCATGCCGAAACCATGAAAAGGTGTGAAGGCAGACTCCACGATGCATTCGGCTCAAACATATGATCTTGCAAAACGAAATTCTGTGCATAAGCCCAGTAGTTTGGGATCTCGCGCGCATCGTGCCAGCCCATCACATCGGGTGTTGTACCCGCGGCACAGCCGGGCGTGTTCGGGTTTTTACAGGCTTTCCGTGCGCCGAGAAATGTGGAGATAAATCCATCCATTTTGCCGCCATCAATATCGCGCGAGGCAGAGACCGCTGCGTGCGGCCCACCGGCGTTGACGTATTTAGCGTTATGGTATGGCCTCACACACTGTTTGGTCTGGGGATCGGGCACACACACAGTCGGCACGCCATTTTGCATGGGGATTCCATCCGCACCAGGATAGGTGCCAAAATAGGTATCGAATGAGCGGTTTTCCTGCATGATGACGACGATATGCTTGATCTTGTCGCGTAGTTGTGCAAGTTGATCTGTGGTGGAGGTAATGTTTGAAGTAGCTGAGGGTGCGGGTGTCGGTGCAGCTACGCCCGTGGTGGTGGACTCGGGTGTCAGGGTGGGAGCCGCTTGCGAAGATGTCGCTGGCGCCGGTGGACTTGCCTCCTCTGGTGGTGCGGTGCCGCTCGCTGCAGCACTTGTCGCAGCGCCGGTTGAGGTGCTGGTTGCGGTAGGCGATGAGAACGGGGCGGGTACGGTGCATGCGGCGAGCAGGCTAAGAACCACAACAGACATACCGATGCCAAAGTACGTTTTCACAGGTTATGCCTCCTGAATAGAGATCATGCCTGTTGCAGGTAAGCTGCTCATGAACAGCATGCAAAGAGAGTGTAAAAACTGCACAGTCACGATGCATTCACGGCTCAATGATTTGATTCTGCACGAAGCGCAATAAGGTTGCAAATCGGGTTGTCATCCATAACGACCGGGTGGCTATGTGCTGAGATGACCTATGATGTGGATGGCGCAGCGAATCCGCTTTCGGCTGAGGTCATATCGTGGGGAGGAACCGAATGAAATACGGAAGAGAAGACTTGGGGCATGGTTGCTGGCACGTGCGCCAGATTCACGAGTTTGCCTGTCTTCTGGCGATATTGGTCCTGGGGGCATGCTCGGCCGCCGGAGGCGCGACTTCACAACCGACATCTTCACAAAATGTTGCAACCCGTCCACTGGCAGTCAATGCGACGGGAACCACTGCTGCATCTACAGTCGTATCAATGACGTCTGCTTCAACCGCTGGGACCAGTGCCGCCACCACGACCCGCATGGCAACCAGTGTCGCTACTATCAGGGGTGTCACCGCTACTGTCGAACCATCTTTCGCACAGGTGAGCACACCGTCTGCAACGCCCGTGCCTGCGCCACTCATAAAGCCGTCAGTGGGTTTAAAGTTGATCGCACAGGGACTGGTTGGGCCAGTGGCGTTAGTTGCTGTCGCAGACGGAAGCGGGCGTTTGTTTGTGGTTGATCAGATTGGCTTGATCCGCATCATTGATGCCGGAGGCACCTTGCTGCCAGAGCCATTTCTTGATCTACGCAACCGCATGGTCGGGCTTAATGCCGGATACGACGAGCGCGGTCTACTGGGATTGGCACTTGACCCACACTACGCACAAAATGGGAGATTCTACGTGTACTACAGCGCCCCATCACGCCAGACCGGTATTGATCATATCGATCGCATCGCGCGGTATAACGTGTCCAAACAGGATCCTAACCGGGGTGACCCAAACTCGGAGCAAGTTATCCTTGAGGTGGATCATCCCGGCGCCACACATAATGGTGGCAGCCTGGTTTTCGGCCCCGATGGATATGTTTACATTTCACTGGGTGACGGCGGCGGTCCTGGTTTCATCAGCAGCAACGCACAGGACCTGTCCACACTTCTGGGTAAGATCCTGCGTATCGATGTCGGCCAGGGCAGTCCTTATAGTATTCCACCAGACAACCCCTTTATGGGTGAGGGGCAACGCCATGAAATATATGCATATGGTTTCCGCAACCCCTACCGTATGGCGTTTGATGCAGGCGGCGGCGCTGACTCCCATTCCCTCTATGTTGAAGATGCCGGAGAAGACCTGTGGGAAGAGGTCGACGTGGTGATTAAGGGCGGCAACTATGGCTGGCCCATTCGTGAGGGCATCACCTGCTTCAACCGAAACAATTCCATGCATCCACTTGCCACCTGTGCAGATACTGCTGCGGATGGCAGCCCATTGATTGATCCGATTGTGGTGTACCCGAACATCAAAGTTCCAGGTGGCATTGGCATGGTGGGCGTGGGTGGCGACGTCTACCGTGGCCGAGCCATGCCGGCCATGCAGGGGCGCTATATCTTCGGCGATTGGGGCACTAACTATTCCACACCCGATGGTACTCTGTTGCTGGCATCACCGCCCCAGCACATCGGGCAGATGTGGACGTTGCAGAAGCTGGCCATCACCACCAGCGCAAACGGGCGCGTCAATCAATTCGTGCGCGGCTTCGGCGTAGATCTCAAAGGCGAGATGTACGTGCTGACATCCGGACGCGCCGGACCAGCGGGAAACACTGGCCGGGTGTACAGGATTATCCCAGCGGGATAGAGGCCGTGTAGAAGTCAGACTTCCTTATGGCGTGACCTCGAAAGCAAATCGAAGTGCAGGAATCTTATTACCTGGATGATCGTCAGCATAGGTCAACTGTGGCAGGCGATACAACTGTTGGCCTCCCGCTGGCCCCTCATAGATGCCGGGATAGAGATCGATCAGATGGATGCCTGGCGTGCCGGTTGCAGCGAAGTGGATCACGACATCACCCTGGCTATTGAACCCACATGCATAACCCATGTAAGCGTTGTCATAGGTTGCCACCATGATGTTGTCATACTCAGTCCAGCCGACACCTTTCAGGTGAATAGTGATCGTCGTTCCCACAGTGCCTTTGATCGGTGAAATGCTGACGATGCTGGTTTCGATCACGAAATAGGCTCGCGCCAATTCCTTGCCATTCGCCTGGATCGATAGTAAATGCCGGCCGCCCAGGTCATCGGGGATCGTGATGGGTACGCTGAGTGTGCCGTTGCTGCCTGTGGTCGCGTTTCCAATTGTTTTCTCAGTGGAGGTGTAGCCCTCTTGGGACACGCGACTGCCCACCCAGGTCTCCCAAACGAGGGAGACAGCTTGATTCGCAGGCAGGCCACTGGCGGTCAATACGGTGTGAGTATTAACCGGCCCCTGTGTCGGTGAAAGCGAAGCTTTTGCTCCCGTGGTAGCCGGTGCAGGCACCGGCTGGGGCGGATAGGGCTCGGCGTAACTGGGTGGCACCTGACCACCGGGCAGCGTGTGGAACACGAATTGTGGGCGCGGTAAATAAGCTGTCGGCGCCTGTTCGTAGTTCAGGTAGCTCTGTCCCATGTAGCCGGTGTAAACCTTAAGAATGTGATCGCCAACCGGGCCAGCTGCGCGCAGACGTGCTGTAGCGGATCCACGTGAGTCTACGGCGGAGATCCACCCCACTTCCTTGTTATCCCAATTGACGTCCCAGGTACTTTCCATCGTGCGCCACCCCAGACCCTGCACCTTGATCTCTATCAGGGTGCCGATGGGGCCTTCGGTGGGGGTCATTTCAAAGCTGGCTTTAACCTCGGTACCACCCTGGGCGAGCGCGACGCCTCCTGATGAGGCAATGATGTCATGCACCCCGCCGTAGTCATTGGGTACTCGAAATTGCGCTGTCAAGTGCCCTCCCGAATCGACGACGGCCTGGCCCAGAGTTTGACTTGTTTCAGTGAACTTCTTCCCATCGAAGTGATAGTAGTCCTTGATGACCCAGCCACCCTGCACGGTTTTCCACAGTAGATTCACTTTAGCGCCGGGTGGCAATCCCTCTGCGGTTGCTGTGAGGAGCGTACCGACAGTCGGGTTATTGGGCTCGACTTTCAGCGTCCTGGGGGGAATGGCTGTAGCCGTTGGCGCCGGCGATGTGGCGCGAGACGGGGCACCACTCGGCACACAGGCAGACCCGAACAGGAGCGGAATGATCAGGATCAGGACACTACTAGTGACGCGCATATTGTTATTCCAAAGTGAATTTCAGGTTTACAGGCACAGACCAAACATGAGGCAGGTCCGAAGGGTTTATATTTCCTTCGGACCTTGCCTGACGTTGAGTCCGTACAGAGATTGCTACTTTACCACGGCCAGTTCTGAAGCGTCTACGTTGAACGGCTGGAATTCACCCGTGCGTCCCTGCTTATCAGTCGCCGAGACCACGTACTTTACGATGCCGGTCGGTGCATCATTCGGAACGACCCACTTGCCAGTCCACATACCGGGATGCGGGTTCGCACCTGTTCCGCGGTAGTTCATCGGCACGTCCACCGTTTTGCCGCCGAACGTTACGTGAACGACCAGTGTGGCTGCATCATCCACCTTGCCGGTGACCGGGTCAATCGCCGTCATGCGAAAGCCGACAGCCTGGCCGGACTTGTAGCGGCTTTGCTCCACACAGGTGTTGGGGTCAGTTTTACCGGCAAAATAGACTGTATCGCCGTAGACGATTAGTTTATTCGCCATGGGCGAAGGTGTGGCGGTCGGCACTGGCGTTGGAGCCGATGCGCTGCCGCAGGCAGCCAGACCAGTCATAGCCAGAGCGAGTACGAATCCGAGAGCACGTTTATTCATGATAGTCCTCCTTAAATTACTGCCCCGCCTGAGGCAGTTTCAGCACGTATTCTGTTATCAGCTGCAGCTTGTCATCAGGCAGCAAGGTGGTCGGGAATGCAGGCATGTCGAAGCCACCATTACGAACGACCTTGATAATCTGGTCGGTTGTGGTGTACTGTTGCTTGAACTGTGCATCGCGCAGGCTGGCACCTACACCGGCATTTCCCCCCGGATGGCACGAATCGCAATAGCGTCCAAATAGCACCTGGCCTTGATTACTGCTGGTCGCGATCAGACCAGTGGCTGGACGGGGCATGCCATAGTTATCTGGACGCGAGCTCAGACCTGCCAGTGGCGCGACAACGGCATTGGGATAACCAGTAGAGCCTCTGACTTCCCCGTATGCGACGATCACGCCTGCCACGAGCGCGACTGCTACCAGAGCAATGCCTTGCAGGTGGACTCGCCGGTGCACGAAGGGTTTTTCGTTTGTTGCGGCCATTTAATTACTGCCTCCCTTCGCCTGAGTCGTGTCGGGGGGCAGGGTCAGCAAATATTGCGTGATCGCCTCGACATCCTCATGGCTAAGAGGCGGGATGAGGGGTGTCATGGATGCGGCTGGGTTGTATGCCTTTGGGTTTTCCATATAGAAGTGAATATCTGCCGCGGTTAGGCGCTGCCCGATACCATCGAGTGATGGTCCTTTCGTCTCACCCTGGCCATTGATGATGTGGCAACTACGACATCCCTGTTGATCAATCAACTGTCGTCCCAGTAACTGCTGCGAGGTCAGTGCCACGCCATGCTCAACCAGCACGGTGGGAGGTGTCGTAACAAAGGCCTGGACGGTCAGGCCAACAATCCCGACCAGCACCACCGCCATGATGCCCCCTCCGATCGGGCGATAGCGCAGACGACGTTCTTCACCACGTGAAAAGAAGGGAACCAGAAACAATACAGCAATGGCCAGTCCTGGCAGAACCAGCACGCCGAGCCACTCCACCGACCCAGGGAAGTACTTCAACAACTGGAACAGGAACATGAAGTACCACTCTGGTCGCGGGATGTAGGCGGTGTCGGTCGGGTCTGCGCGCGCCTCGGACGATACACCGAGGACAACCGTCAGACCGATTAAAACAATGAAGACCAGCAACATGAACTTCGTATCGTCGCCGATTACTTCTGGCCAAAAACGCGGACCGCGCGCCTTAAAGGCAGCATAACGTTTGTGGTACTGCTCAGCATCAAGTGGCTTGGGGGTCACCAGCGGGTCGAGTGCTGGTGTGACGTCCGGGTCGTGGTCAAGCTGGCCTTTGTTCCAGCCGCGCAGCCCCTTGAACCAGAGTACTGGGGGCACGCTAACGCCGTGCCAGATGACCAGCGCCAGGTGCACGAACAACAGAAAGGCGAGGATTGCCGGGAATATGAGCACATGAGCGGCATAGAAGCGTGCCAACGTAACAGTGCCCACCTCGGTCCCTCCACGTAGCAGCTCGACCAGCCATGCACCGATCAAAGGCGCTGCCCCAGGGATGTTGGTCCCGACAGTCGTCGCCCAGTAGGCTTTCTGATCCCAGGGTAAGAGGTAGCCGGTAAAGCCAAACCCCAGGCAGATTACCAGCAGCAGCACTCCTACCATCCAGGTTGCTTCACGCGGAGCCTTATACGCGCCGAGGCCAAATGCGGTGACCATGTGCAACACCAGAAGCACTACCAAAGCGGAAGCTCCCCAGTGGTGCAGGCTTCGGATAATCCAGCCGAAGGGGATAGAGTTGGTAATGTAAAGCACGCTGTCGTAGGCATGGTCGGGGCTATCTGAGTAATTGAGGGCCAGCAGAATGCCGGTAGTCACCTGAAGCGCGATAACGAAAAGGGTAGCTGCGCCCAGGGTGTACATCCAGTTCAACCCCACCGGCACGTGCCGGTGAAAGATGGTGCGCCATACGCGGGCCAGCCCCAAACGTTCATCTAACCAATTGCCGATTCGTTCCATCTATCTGACAGACCTCCCGTGACCTAGATCACCACCTTGGTGGGAATGCCCAGGTGGAAATCTTCGTAGAGCGCATTGAGCTGGCCGTTTTCTATTTTGATCTGGAGGGTATCCAAGGGACGTGGTGGTGGGCCACTGAGCACGCGGCCATTACGATCGTAAACGCCATCATGACACGGGCAGTGGAATGTTCCGGCGTACTCGCCCTGCGTTTGCCAGGTATAGGCGCAGCCCAGGTGGGTGCACTGCCCGTTGAATACCGTGAAGTTGCCTCCACCCTGAGGCACCACCCAGGCGGTGCGTGCCTGCTTGACCTCAGTCCAGCCGTCCTCTTGTGTCAGCGTGAACTGCACCATTTGTGGGTCGTTCGATTTCGAAAATTCATCGACCTTACCCAAGCTGACCCATGTGCCATCCTTCGGTTTGGCGAACAACGGGCTGACGATGTAGCCGACAATTGGCAACCCCGCGACGATGCCGATGAATGTCCCTGCGGTGGCGATCATATAGCCCAGGAAAACACGCCGTGGGGTGGTACCGGATTCTTCCGCGCCGCAGGCATTACCTGAGCCCGGACCATCCGGTGTGTTTTGGTTGTCCATATTCCTTACGTTCCTATTCCTCGTGAGCAAGGTCATGCGCAGCCCGATCCGTCACTCCTGGTTAGGCAGCGCACAGATCGCAGCGACCAGGTCCTGAGTGCTGACCAACCTGCGTTGTTGCTGGGTGTATACGTCGAGTTCGTTATTCAGCAAGTCGAAATACACGATACGCAAGTTGGTCATCTCGTGCATCAGGCACGCCAGTTTGATCTTCAGCTCGATGTCCCGCTCCGTGGCGTCACCTTCTACTACAATTACCTCGGGGTGGAGGGACCGCACGTCCTTCAGCGCTGTCTCGGGATCCGTCGCCATGCCCAGCGGAATGATGCCTTCCCGACGCAGCAGCATATCCACGGCTTCGCACACCAGCCGGTTCACGCAGATGAGGAAAACCCGACAAGAGTATGCTGTGTCCAAGGTGCCTATGATCAATCGTTACGTATGGCCTTAGTGTCAACAATGCATGAGTTTATTCGCTACGGCAGGAGTCATCAATCGTGCAAACTGTTGAATGACGACAAAAAAGGTGCTCTCTTTGAAGCACCTTGTCATGACTTTTGTAATGAGTATGTCGTGATTTTCACGACGGACGATCAAGTAAACCTTTACGTACTGCATATTGGATGAGCTCAGCCCGACCATGCAGTTTCAACCGGCGCATGATGCGGGTTCGGTGCGTCTGCACTGTACTGGGGCTGATAACCAGCTTTTCCGAGATGGCTTGGTTGGTGTATCCCTCAGCAATGAGCTTCAGCACCTCTCGCTCGCGTGCAGTTAATCCGTCATAACTACTCTGTTCCTCACCGGTCTTCACACGCTTTAGATAATCGGAGACCAGGCGACGGGTGACCGAGGGGTATAAAAACACATCGCCAGCGTGCACGGCCCGGACCGCGTTGAGCAGTTCGGTGGAGGCAGCCTTCTTCAACACATAACCGGAGGCACCAGCATCCAGCACCTGGAAGAAGTATTCATCGCTCTCGTACATCGTCAGGACGATGATCTGGACGAGTGGTAGTTCCGCCTTGATGATGCGCATCGCCTCCAAACCATTGAGACCGGGCATCGCCAGATCAATCAAAATGATGTCGGGCTGCAAGAGACGCGCTTGGGTCACAGCCTCGTGCCCATCCGAGGCTTCTCCCACGACGTCGATATCAGGCTGTGCTGCCAGCAGGAGGCGTACTCCTTCCCGCACAATAGTGTGGTCGTCTGCCACGAGAACACGAATTTTCTTGGATGACGTTCTGGACCCCAAAGTAGAGAGTGGCCCTGACTCGAATCCTGTACCGATAGGTATGTCCATTCATCTTTTCTCCGGCGCCAACGGCATGGTGACCTCGATCCGAGTGCCCTGCCCGCGGCGTGATGTGAGTTGTAACATGCCACCCGATAACTGGGCACGTTCAGCCATACCCAGCAATCCAAGACCGTGCGAGCTATCGGCCGCGCCTGACTCCGTCTCGACGTCGAAGCCTCGTCCATCATCCTCTATCGTCACACGAACCACCGCCTCCTCGAACTCAAAGGTAATCGTGGTGTGTCGTGCCTCGGCATGTCGTACGATATTGCTG
>JAJYKL010000130.1 GCA_021788625.1 Chloroflexota bacterium | reverse complement strand
AACCATGCGACAAAGCCCGAGAAGTGCCAGCCATTCGGAAATTGTGCCACAGCCGCGTTTCGTCCAATGGTCGCCATGCTTCCGGGGTCGTGATAGATGAACGACTGTCCTTCTTGGTTATGTAACCTATGATCGATCTGTCGTGCAGCATGTTGAGCGCTTTGTATTGCCACCTGTGCCAGCTGAGGATATAGATTGCCGATCCTATCTTTACTGGCAGCCATGTCGCCGATTACATATACCTGCGGATGGCCGGGGACACTCAAGTCGGGATTAACGATTACACGCCCGCCTTTTGTGAGCTGAAATCCCAGTTGCTCCCCCAGCGAGCTTGCCTTTACCCCGGCGCTCCATATAACCGTATGTGTGAGAATCTGACTGCCGCCTTTTAATTGAATGGCTTGTGCGCTGACACGTTCTACCGTCTCATTTAGCAGTACCTTCACACCACGTTGGCGTAGCTCTGCGTCAGCATATTCCTGCAGAGGTTTCGCAAATGGCGTCAGCAGTTTATCAGCGGCTTCAATCAAATAAATACTCGCGTGGCTTAAGTCGACATGCGGATGGTCTTTTCGCAACACCGTATTGACCAGCTCACTGAGGGCACCGGCCATCTCGACACCGGTTGGCCCGCCTCCCACGACAACAAGATTCAGCACCCCTTGCCCAAAGGCTGCCGGGTCAGCATCAGCCAACTCAAACTGCCGCAATATATGGCTTCGCAGCCTGACGGCATCTTCAATACTCTTTAGTGGGAACGAATACTGCCTTACGCCCTCAACCCCAAAGTCACTTGTTTCGCTGCCAGCTGCAAGAATGAGATAGTCGAACTTTTCTGTCAGGCCGTTATCAAGCAATACAACACTGGCATCCCAATTCACGCCTGTCACCTTACCCAGCCGAAAGGAGTAGTTACGCTGTGAGTGGAAGATTCCCCGTATGTTGTGCGCTATTTCCTCGGGACTTAAGCCGGCTGTGGCCACCTGGTAAAGTAAGGGCTGGAACGTGTGATAGTTATTCTGGTCAACCAGGCACACCTGCACAGGCAACGACGATAGTTCGCGAGCCGCTTTCAACCCACCGAATCCAGCCCCCACAATTACAACCCTCGTTCGTGCTGACATAGTTACACCCCCGGCATACCATTACAGGCTCATCAGGCATCACCGCGCTGCCATGTGATATTCCACGCCTCCCTTCATCCTGCATCGACGCGACAGCAACTGACTGGAAACCCGGCTACTTACCGCGCATACATTCATCAGCGCGATAAGTGAACCGGGTTTCCGACGGCCGTGCACATCGACGACTCGTCACAGCTCCTTACCGTTTTGCGTTTTCAGGCGTTGGGCCGAACGAGCCGGAATGTCTTGATCTCGTGCGGTTTCAATGCGACGCCAAACCCACCACCAGAAAAAGGCACCTCCTGGATTGGATTTTCATTCAGGTCCACTTCCTCAACTTTTGCCACTGGCCATGCGATGTGTATCTTTGTTCGAGCCGGTTGGCCGTGAGCTTCATAAACGCGCAAGATGGCAGCAGATCCCCCCTCCGGTTGGTCTTCGGCTTGCTTAAGAGCGGAGATCATCACATTCCGGGCGCCCACTTTCACCCACGCCTGGCCACTGCGCAGCTTGCCGGTGTGGCTGTCCGTAATGGCTGCCAGCATGGGTTGGTTCAGTTCCGCACCACGCTGTTCTATATTTGCCTTCTTCCAGTCACCCAGATGTGGATATAGAGAGTAAGTGAATTGGTGCACTCCCTCGTCCGGGTTATTATCCGGTTCGTACGACGCGCGCACCAAGGTCAGTGCCAGGGTGTGACCTTCAGCCTGGTAGCCATACTTGCCATCATTAAGCAAGGCTACGCCATAGTCTGCATTGCTCACGTCGGCCCAACGTAAAGCAGGCACTTCTCGGCCATCGGCTGGGCGGGTGATCCCAGCGAAAGCCACTTCGTACGTTGCCTCAACCCTGTCAGCTCCCGTTGCCTGCTCCAGGTAAGGAGTAAACGCGGCGCGCAGCATCGGGGCATCAGCGTGTGCGCTCCCTTTTTCGTGCCAGTCTATCCAGGTCTCAAAGTCTATCCGGCGGAATGCGTCATAGAGCACGATGCGTTGATTGATGGTGGAGTGCATGGGCAACTGACCGCTGCCGGGCTTGTGCTGCACCTCGACTACCACACGTACCGGCCCTTGCTCCACCACCTTCACCTCTGCACCAGAAATCAGGTTATCTACGCGGCTGATATCACCTATATTCCAGGCTGACATGGCGTGCGGTTGTTCCCAAAGCACATGGAGCCGGTTCAGCATGCCAGAGCTAACCTTCGCTTCGGGTCCCCAACCTGCCCAGGGTCCAGCCAGGTCGCGCTTAGCCTCGCCATCCATGAGCGAGTCGATCGATCCCGATGCCGGGTTTACATGCAGGCGGAAGATCCCATTTTCAATTGTCAGGTTGGCGGGATCGATGCGTAGATGGCTCGCTACGGGTGCCTCCATGGAAGGTTGGTAAGTGCGCATACCAAACGATGGTATATGGCGGGCTACAAAGAACAGTTGATCTCCGCAGACCTGAACCGGCAGACGGTTGCCATCTTCATCCGTCATGGACATGGGCACGGCTTCGCCAAGGGCAGAGAGCGGAATGTGCACAACGTCATTGCGCTCCCAGCCCAGTGGGTTCAGTACTGTGACGTGCAGCCCGTTGCCGCCTCGTGTAGTCGTTTGGCTGATGATGTGTTGGACCGCGTCATTGGTTATTTCATGCGCCGTGTGCAATACGCCTGCCATCCGCTCGTGTGCCTCGCGATATGTCACTCCGATGGCGCAGCCACACAGGATATCGTGGAACTGATGGAAGCACAGCGTACGCCAGGCCTCGGCCAGTTCGTTCAGTGGATAGGCATAGGCGGTCTTGTGCGCCGCCAGTGTCGCCACGGCCTCAGCGGTCAGAAGCGCATTTTCGGCATTACGGTTCAATCGCTTGATATCGCCATGACTGGTATAGCAACCCTCGAATACGGTGTTCAATTCGCCTTTGACGACGGGCAATTGAGGTGCCTCATTTGCAGCCTGCTCGTAAAAGGCCACACTCGAGCTGGGTTTGGCATGCGGGACAAAGGGCGCCGCGTCAATCTTACGTGCCATCTCGATATCGCGCGCCGTTGCACCACCACCATGGTCGCCGGCGCCGTATACGTACAGGCCGCGGTGGATGCCGTAGCGGCCAGCGAAGTCGACCACGCTACTCACCACATCTGAAGGGTTGTTCTCTCCTCCGTAGCCCCGCGGATCCTGGACAGCCAATACCCGAGAGCCGTCGATGCCCTCCCACCAGAACAGCGGGTGTCGTTTACCAGCGCGGCAGAAGTAATAATAGCGAATGCCGCTCTTAGCCAGTATTTGCGGGTAATTAGCCGTATGCCCGAACGTGTCCGGTTCCCAGCAGATAAGGGGCTGTACACCAAATCGGCTGGTAATATAACGCCGGGTGTGCAAGATCTGCCGCACCAGTGACTCGCCTGCGGCCATGTTCAGGTCGCCTTCCACCCATGTGTTAGCTGTGATGTCCCAGCGTCCCTCGCGGACGCGTTCCTGAACGCGCGTAAAGAGCTCCGGCTGTTGTGCTTCCATGGCGGCATAGGTGCTGGCCATGCTCTGTGAAAAACGAAACTCCGGATAGGCATCCATCAGGCGATCTGCGGCTGAAAAGTCTCGCCGGCACACTTCCACTGTTTCACGCCATGGCCACAACCAGTTCATGTCAATGTGGCTATGCGCGACCAGATCAGCCTGATATTCTTTTGCCAGCGTCATAAAGGGTTGCAGTGCCGAACGCGCCGCTGAAACGCTCGCCCACCAGGCTTCCCAGTTATTCCTGACGAGTGCGCTCAAGTCCAGCGCATCAGCCGCACGACTCCACTCGTCAGCGAGTGCCGCGTCAGCCACGGTAACCTGGCCATGCATCTGATCAACCGGACCAGCAGCACTTGGGCGAGTGGACTCGTGATTGACTCGTGTGTCCCCGCCGGTAACCAGAAAATGAGTGAAATTGAATTGCGAGCGAAGCAGATCTAAATCGAATACCAGGTCCGAAATCACTCCCAGGCGTAATCTCGCCAGCAGAAACAACCCAAAGCCGTCGCCCGCATTGCAGCGCACAGCCAAATGGAGCGGCTCACCGGGTTGCCAATGCTCGGACAGACGCAGCAATATAGCCCGACTATCAGTCCAGAAGTTTTCACTGAAGCGCTCCACCCCATTCACGTAAACACTGGCACCGATAGCTAGAAATATCTCCAGGTCCAGTGTCGTACCGGCCAGTGCAATTCCTTCTATCTGCTCTGGTAGCTGTAGCGTTGCGCGGAACCAGGCCTCACCATCGGCTGAAGACCAGGTTTTCATAAGCCTGACCTGCTCCCAACCGGAGTCGTTATATTCCGGCAACATTGCCTGGGCGCTTGCCAGACGTCCCTGGTAATATCGCCATTCGGGTATGCTGGTGACAGCGCCCAGAGCGTCGATCTTGGTTTGAATCACCTGTTGGATGTGATCCATCTCTTGTGCTAAATCCATAATCACTCCATTTGACTAGAAATTCACAAATCCACTAACCATTTTTGTTCGATATTCGAGCTATACCTCCTGGCTAAAGGTCCCAGTCATCTCCCATATCACGCAGATAGAGCAGCACGTCTTCTGGTAGCGGGATGCCGGTTTTCAGTGCATCGTCTCGCCGTTCCCATTCCATCTCGCCCGGCATGTAGATGCGCTGTGCTCCCGGAGCGGTGGGAGTCTCATGAATGCGCCGAACCAGCTCATCCATGCGCGCCTTGAAGTCATCGATAGGCATCATGATCTGCGGATCCAGGACGATGAATGCGTGACCCTGATTGATCCGGGCATCCGTGTCGATGATCCATGTCTTTACATCCGTTGTGAACGCGGCTCCAGTCAAGACGCCGGCCAGGATCTCGATGAGCAGCGCGATGCCATAACCTTTGTAGCCGGCCATGGGCTGCATGGCGCCACCTTTCAGCAATTCAGATGGGTCCGTGGAAGGTTTGCCGTCTCGATCCACAATCCAGGTTTCCGGGATGGGCTTGCCTAGGGTCTCAGCTGCAAAGACCTTACTGGCTGCTACAGTGCTGGTCGCCATGTCCAGGAATACCGGCCGTGCCTTTCCGGTTGGTATGGCATAGGTAATGGGATTGGTACCCAGAACACGCCCCTTCGCCCCAGGTACGGTCATGAACGGATCCACGTTAGTCATGGCCAGGCCGATCATGTCGCTTTGTGCGGCGAGCATGGCGTAATAGCCAGCCGCCCCGAAGTGACTGCTGTGATAGACACCACTGAACCCAATTCCCGACTGGTGTGCTTTGTTGATGGCCGTCCGCATAGCCATCACGGCCGACACGGGCGGCATGGCGTAGTGCCCGTCCACATGGGCCCATGATGAGCCTTCAGAAATGATCTGTGGATTGGCGAGCGGGTCCAGGCCGCCATCTCGCATGTGAATAAGCAGGGGACGCAACTGCTTGGTGCCATGGGTATAAACGCCCCACGTGTCACTTGTTACCAGCACGTCTGCCGTGGTCTGTGCATCCTCCTCACGCATACCCGCCTTGAGCATGGCGCGCATACAGTACGCCACAAGATCACTAACGCTCACTTTGCCATTAGTTACGTTCAGCATCATAAACTCCTATATAGCCTCACCCATCTCCACCTCAAATTTCACTTCACCTTGCGGATGCTCCCACATGATGCATGCACCGCTTGCGTCGATCTGTGCATGCCCAGGCGCGCTTTGCGGTTTAATGCGCTGGTTGCCAGGCAGCCGGATGTGCAAATGCACGGCGGATGCTCTCTCGCGACTCGGGAAGACCACGTGACCGGTAACACGATGCCTCAGCACATCATATTGCATGTCGTACGAGACAATGCCAAAGTGAGTTGGTGCATCATCCACGCCTACCGGTAACCCGCTCGCTAGCCAGTCCCGGGGTATTCCAGCTCCCAGTTCCAGATCTCCCTCGCGCTCCATCACCAGGCTATCGCGTAAAGCACGCACAACGGCCACCGGGGTCCACAGATGCTGTCGGTCGCCTGATGTCTTGGCCGTATTAGGCTCCTGACCACGTTCTTCACACCAGGTGTACAGCGGAGTTCCATGGTTCAGAACTGCGTACAGATATTCTGCTGTCGCATCACCTTCGCCCCGCACCAGATGTGCCTCGGCTACGTTATCCAGGGTGATTGCCACCCACATGCCATCATTCATCCAGCCGGTATTAATCGGGATTCCACCTGGGCTAAGATGAGACTCGATATGATACAAGGTGCCGTTGATTAGTTCGTGATTAACTGGTAAAAGCCCGCATGGAAAAACAGCATTGAGTACCCCCCACCGCGAACCGCTCGTTTTATTAGCCACAGCAGGGATCCATCGATAACTGCCTTCCTGGATAGCGCCAGCGTCCAGCGTCCTCAACAGATCTGCCAGCGCCATTCGATAGATGCGCTCAAGCTCGGGTAGTTCGCTAGCGCGACCCAGAATGCGAGCAGCCTCGACGCTCAGTTTATCGGCGTAAACAGACCAGATGTTGTGGGGTATAAATACGCCATACAGGTCATCGCCGTCCTTTAACCCACAATCACCCATGCCACGCGGCATCAAGCCACGGTTCACATTGTTGAGTTCAGCACGCGTTTTGCTTCTCATGGCATCCTGCCAGCGCGTACTGGCAACCATGCGCGGGTATAAACGTTCGAGGAACTCCCGGTTGCCAGTCAGGTGATAGTGTTCCATTACCACCCACGACTTGAAACCGGCCCCACCCCACATCAGATGAGCCCAGCCCTTCGGCTCAGTCCAGTCACCGTCTGGCTCCTGTAGCGACAGTGGCACTTCATATCCGTGTTCTGACTCTGTATGTAACCCTACCTGGTCGAGCGCCACTGCTACAATGCCGGCTTCATAGGAGTTGGGCGCTCGATATACCTCAGTGCCCGGTGTGCCCACGATATGTCCATCTGCCAGTGGCTCTCGCATTACAAAGAGATCGCTGAGGCATGCGTAATAAGCGTTTTGTACACCGGGGTCGGGAATAATGAAGCGGGTTGCCCTGCCCAGTAAGTCGTGCCAGATGGCAAGCGCATTGTCAAACTCTGCAGACCAGTTGCGCGCTTGTAGTTCGGATAGGTCTTCTGTAAAAGCTCGATACGGACGCACCAGCCAGGCTGAGCGTTGCTGACCTGCTGGTATATCCCACGTCATGCACATGGCAGTCGCGGAGGGAGCCTGGCAGCTATCCGTGCCAGTACCGAACACCAGGACACGATCGGCACGGTCCAACCAGCCAGCCAGCAGCACGTTGGCAGGTTGCTGTGGATCCACCCATGCAGGATTCATGCCTGCCCAGTTCCCCGGCTTCTCAACATTGAGCCTGAACTGGTGCGTGGTATCGCCTGTATTGGCAATGGTGATATGTGTCACCGCTGCATCACGCGCTGCCGCAACGTCGAGCTTCAACCATCCCCTGCCATCATAATAGGTGTTATCCAGTACAGGCAGGTAACCTTCCAGCCGTTCCCACGTTGATCGAGCGAACGGTTGGCCGTCGATTGCAGGCTGTATGCTCAATTCCCAGCGTGTGATTGGAGTGACAAAGGCAAAAAGAGGAAACGAAGTCAGGTCATCATAAGTCCATGCCATCCGCAACGATCCAGTCTGGCAATCGAGCAGTGTTTTATCGCGACTGTTCGGCATGGCGACGGTAAGGCGATGAGGTGTGGCGAAGGTATAACTAAAATCGACACGGCTACGGAATGGCGCGGCCTGCGTCAAGGTCATTTGCGACATCTCCTTCAGGGAAATGAGTCGATTTTACGTCAGGCTTCCATATTTACAGCTAGCCGGGTGCTGCAACGTATCATGTCAGCGTCACCCCATGCCCTTTACTTGAATGCGTAGTGTAGCCAATATGTAGATATATCCGGACAGTTCTATGCGCCAAACACGTTGTAAAATACTTCCAACCACGGAGAGATGCCAGAGTGGTTGAATGGGACGGTCTCGAAAACCGTTGTGGGGAATTATCCTCACCGTGAGTTCGAATCTCACTCTCTCCGCCTGCTCAAGCGAGATTGATTCCCGTGCGCTGTGCTGAATGTTTAAACGAAGCCATTGAGCGGTGTGAGGTGACCGGCGTACCCCTATGCGCTGGTTGCCTGTGGTATACCGAGGATGGTCGACGTGTGAGTGAACGCGTTGCCAGGCAGCTCGCGCAACAGGGAATTACGATCTATTCACCGCAAACGTATTTGAGCCAGCTTGGTGTTTCGGCGCAACTACCTCGTTTACCCGAAGCGCCACCCCTGAATACCAAACACCGTAATGGCAGCGACATAATCGCAATGCTGGCTGGTGTCAGCGGCGTTATTTCCATTGCTGCGTTCTTTGGTGTGGGCATTGCACTGTGTGTGCCGGTGCTGCCTCTTCTGCCACTCCTATTGGGTGGTGTTGGCCTGGCAGGCGCACATTACGCAAACAATCCCAGTCAAGCGCGCCTGCTTTCGTGGATTGGCATTGCTAGTGGGCTGGGGTTTTTAGTTATGGTACTACTCCTCTTATCTGGATCATTCATCTTTGACTCCAGCAGTCTGATTTCGTCGATGCTCACGCCTCATAGCATACTTCCTCCGGTCGTAACACCAACTCCATAATGATCATTAACCTCGAATATAACCCGCAGTAGTTCTCCACCCAGCCAGCGGGCACCATGCGATAATGGCGGCCGGACAACTCACCATGCGCGTTCTGATCACCGGTATGAGTGGATTCGCAGGTCACGCCTTGTGCAAGTTTCTCTTGCGCGAGACGCACTGGACCATTATTGGGGCATCCAGCTCGGCAACCGGCGATCGCGCCGATGCGCGCGTCCAATGGTGGCAGGTCGATCTTCGTAATCCAGATTCAGTCAACAGGTTAATTGACTCTGAGCGCCCTGAATTGATCTTTCATCTGGCGGCGCAGTCCAACGTTCCACAGTCATGGCTTTCGCCGTGGGACACTTACGAGACAAACGTGCGTGGCACGCTCAACATCCTGGAAGCCATCCTGGCCAGCAAGATCACACCGCGTGTGCTGATTGTGAGCTCCAACGAAGTATACGGCGCGCCAACCCCGCCTGTGGAGCTGCCCTTTACCGAGCGACATCCTCTGCGACCGAACAATCCTTATGGCGTCAGTAAACTGGCGGCCGAAAAACTGGCCATGCAATATCATTACAGCCACGGCCTGGACATCCTCGTGATGCGGCCATTTAACCATGTTGGTCCTGGCCAGAACGCGAGCTTCGTCGTGTCTGGCTTCGCCAAACAGATTGCAGAGATCGAGATTGGATTGCGCGAACCGGATATCGGTCTGGGCAACATGGCAGCCAGCCGTGACTTCACAGATGTTCGTGATGTGGTGCGAGCATACTTCCTGGCAGCTCGTCATGCCGAAGGTGGCCGCGTCTACAATGTTTGTAGTGGCGTCGCCCGAACGATCCAAAGTGTGCTCGATCAATTATTGAGCATGTCCTCAGTGCGCATTTCCACACATGTCGATCCATCCCGGTTCCGTGTCGTAGATACTCCCATTAGTTATGGCGATCATGCTTGTTTAAGCCATGACACGGGTTGGGAACAGCAGATTCTATTCGAGGATACCATCTCCGACGTCCTTGACGATTGGCGTCAGAGGTTAAAAGCAACGGAGCATAAGTGAGCGCCTTGACTCGCGATAGGGGGACCTAGTCACCTTGAC
>JAJYKL010000129.1 GCA_021788625.1 Chloroflexota bacterium | reverse complement strand
TCATGATGTTCGCGTTGACGTTGTTTTTAATTCGGCTGTTCCCCTACCTGCTGCGATTCATCGCCTGGCTTTTTGGCCGTCTACCCGGTACGACGTTTTTACTGGCAGCGCGCCAACTGGCACGTTCACCGGGCTTTTATGTAGCACCCATGTTGCTGCTGATTCTCACCCTCTCGCTGGCCACATTCACCTCGTCGCTGGCCGCTACCCTGGATCGCAGCCTGACCGATCAGGTGCGTTACAAGGTCGGCGGTGATATGTCTTTGGTGGAACCAGGCGAAGATACACAGGCTGCCGGCGTCTTTGGCCCGGCTGCTACAGGTGGTTCATCGAGCAACTCGGGTCAATCGACTGACACTGCAAATGTGGGGCCACGCTGGATGTTCCTACCCGTTTCGGAACACCTCAAGGTGCCTGGCGTGCTCAATGCCACCCGGATCGGAAACTATGCTGGAACCGCTACTCTGAGTTCGGGGCCCTTTAAAGCCGACGTCATGGGCGTCGACCGCGTCGATTTCGCTCGCATCGCCTTTTGGCGCAATGACTTCGGCCCCGGCTCCCTGGGTGCGATGATGAACATGCTTGCCAGCAAACAGGATGGCGTTCTGCTGCCGTACAGCGTTCTGAGCGGTAATGCACTGAACGTTGGAGACACGATTCAGATGACCATCATAGGCCCCTATGGCCCGGTGCAAACCCAATTCACCATCGTAGGGTGGTTCGACTTGTGGCCTACATGGTATCCGAATAAGAAAGATGCCACCAGTCTGGCAGTGGTGAACCTCGATAACCTGTTTGAGCAATTGGGCAGTGAGATGCCTTATGACGTGTGGTTGAAGACGAAACCTGGGACCGATCCCACGCAGGTGGTGAAGGATGTAGAGCAGATGGGCATCACAGTTTTATCATCCCAGGACGTGCGTAGCACAATCGAGCAAGAACAGACGCGCCCCGACCGTCAGGGTCTGTTTGGTGTCTTGTCGGTTGGCTTTGCCGCCTCGGCTCTGCTAACCGTTATCGGCTTTTTCCTGTATGCGGTCTTCTCCTTCAGACGCCGTCTGATCGAGTTGGGAGTGCTTCGCGCCATAGGGTTGAGCTCAATCCAGATGGCAGCCTACCTGGGCTGGGAGCTGCTGCTGCTCTTGGGAGTAGGGGTTGGCGCTGGGACAGTGCTGGGTGTTGCGTCCAGCCAGGAGTACATTCCGTTTATGCAGGTTGGACTGACTGCGGAAACAACCGTCCTGCCGTTTCAGGTCATCATAAACTGGCCTGAGATCAACCGCATCTACGCTCTTTTTGGCGCGTTGTTCATTGTGGCGCTGGTAGTATTGTTAGCATTCCTGATGAGAATGAAGATATTCCAGGCCGTGAAGCTGGGTGAAACAGAATGAGTGAAGAACCCTTTGTTTTATGCGACAACCTGGTCAAGATCCACAAGATCGCTGACCTGGAAGTTGTGGCTTTGCAAGGGCTTGACCTGGAGGTAAAACAGGGCGAGCTACTTGGGATTGTAGGTGCCAGCGGCAGTGGCAAGTCAACCCTGCTAAATATCCTGGGTGGACTGGATCGACCGAGTGCAGGGCGGGTTACGGTCGGTGGTCGCGACTTGCTGAAGATGTCTGATGCAGCCCTGACTACCTATCGCCGCACGCAGGTCGGATTCGTGTGGCAGCAAGGCGCACGCAACGTGATTCCCTATTTATCTAGTGAATCCAATGTGGAATTGCCTATGATTCTGGCCGGCCGTGCGGGCGGTGCTGCACGGAAGCATGCGATCGAGTTGCTTGACGCAGTGGGCCTGGCCGATCGCCGTCATCACTACCTCGGACAGCTCTCAGGTGGTGAACAGCAGCGCGTGGCGATTGCCGTGGCGTTGGCTAATGCGCCATCCCTATTGCTGGCTGACGAACCAACGGGTGAATTGGATTCCGCCACCGCATTAACCATTTATGGAGCCTTCCGCGAGTTGTGCAAGCGTTATGGCGTTACCACGCTCATCGTCAGCCACGACCCGAAGATCGCCCGACAGGTGGATCGCGTGGTAGCCATCCGCGATGGCAAGTTGGCCGGTGAGACGGTGCGCCGCGTCCAGGTTACCCAACCAGGTGATGAGTCGCGAGGCCAAGCCATACACGAAGAACACTTCGAGGAGTATGCCGTATTGGATTCGGCCGGTCGATTACAGCTTCCAAAGGAGCTACGTGAGCAATACGGCATTCGTGAGCGTGCTCGTTTGGAACCTGCCGATGCGGGTATTCTGGTAAAGGCGGTGGAGCGTGAGGCCAGTCACGAAGCCACGGTAGTAGAGGAGAAGGTGGAATACGTAAAACCTTCTGAGCGTCGAGGTTTGAGAGGTCTCTTCTCACGCCGCGCATCGAAGTCCAAGAGTTGAGCAGTATGAATAACCATTCAGAGAATTCTGTTGTGCAGAGCACTGGAACAATAACTGGGGAATCGGTACCAGACGCTGGTAGCGCCAACCCCGCAGAACCAGCCGTTGAGGTCATTAATATCATCCGCACCTACAAGGTGGGTAACAACGAGGTACATGCCTTGCGAGGTGTTAGCTTGATGGTACAACCCGGTAAGTGGGTGGGCGTTCGGGGACGTTCCGGAAGTGGCAAAACCACTCTGCTCAATTGTATTGGCGGCCTTGATCACCCTAATAGCGGGACAGTACGTTGCTTCAGCAAAGAGATCACCCACATGTCCGATTCGCAGTTGACGCGTTGGCGTCGCGAGGAAGTGGGGTATATTTTCCAGTCGTTCGCCTTGTTACCAACGCTCTCGGCCTGGGAGAACATCGAGCTGCCTATCCGCATTGCCGGGAATCGTGATCGCCGCGGGCGTACCCGCTACTGCATCGACCTGGTAGGGCTACGAAAATGGGCGAACCATCGACCATATGAAATGTCAGGTGGTCAGCAACAACGCGTGGCCATCGCGCGTGCACTGGCGAATCAACCAAAGTTACTGCTGGCTGACGAACCCACCGGCGAACTGGATAGTACCACCGCGCGCGAAATTCTGACACTCTTCCGTCACATTGTGGACGCGGAAGGCGTCACATTACTGATGACCAGTCATGACCCGATCGTACTGGAGTATGTCGACGAGGTGGTTGAACTTCAGGACGGTCAGCGCGTGGATATAAACGGTGGATAAACAACTCATTTTTGCCGGTGAAACACGGGTAGACCGCGCTGGTAGATCCACCACTCGATAACCAATAGAACCAGCGCTGCAAAAGCCACCCACGGCCAGATCTCGTGTTGTGAAAATTGCGGATTTCGACTGATAACAGGAGTCTCGCCACCCACCTGCAGGTGAGGCTGAGGGGTTATGTCCGACTCGCTTGGATTGGCAAAATTCACTGCAAACATAGCAGTTACGCCTTTGGTTTCAGCCGTATAGATTCCCAACTCATTCGTCTGAGCAAAGCCGCGCAGATCTGCAGCCACTCTCTGTCCGCTGGGCAACCGGACGATTGTGCCGCTGGGAAGGGGAACCACCTCACCTGGTTTCACATTAGCGGGGACATTCAGCCCTTGCGGGGGTGCGAGCCACAGTACCGCATTCGCGATAAGCACCGGGAAAGCCACTTGCAGAGGCAAGTCACTTCGCAGCAGATCAAAGGGCAGCAGGACTACCCGACCGAAGGGTTGATTATCTCGCGAGTTGGCAGGCATCTGTCCCGCGAAGAGCATCGGTCCGCCCTGTGCCTGTACGATGGGGACCAACCAGGACGGAGCATGAATCCGTTCTGAAGTGAGCGCATGCACATTGCGCCAATCTACGCCCTGCAAAACGGGGCTGGCCTCGGACGTGACGAACTGTGTGTCACTAAACACACCACTCGATGTAAAGAAGCTCTGTGCGCCGATGAACAGTACATTTGCACGCACGGGGAGGGTCATGCTGAGTCCATCAAGCACATACAGGTCGTAAGGTTGGGCACTGGAGTCGACAGGAGGAGTGGTGGCACGAGTCAACTGCAGGTTTGGCAACTCTGCGAGCGACTGCTCCAAAAAACGGTTACCCTTGGTGAGCAATAACGCGCGTCGTTGTGTGTCGCTCGTGTTCACGATGTATGCCACATCATCGGCGGACAAATAGTTGTGTTGGGCTTGATCGATGGATGCACGCAATGACTTGATCTTCGGATCGAGCCCGTTTATTGTCCAGGTTGTGGATTGCCTGGCCGGTACGTCAAGTGTTCGTGCGTCGAGCAGCACATTACCAGTATGAAGGGAAACGAGCACCTTATCGTCTGAAGGACCAGTATTGGTCACTCGCACCAGGGCGGCCAGTCCACGATTGGTCAATCGAACCGAAAAATCCGAGATCGCGTCATTATCGCCGCTGGTGCCGATTGGGATGTAACGAGCATTACCAGTGATCAGGTGCAAGTCGTCAGCATGGCTGCCATCGCTGACTACAATGGTCGTGGCACCGCTCCCCGCCTGGCTTCCGTTACCGGCTGCCGCAGCCAGCGCAATCCCAGCGCTCCAGTTGGCCGAGCTGAGCGACGGTTGTGCAGCGTCGAGTGCAGCGTTCAGGTCGCTCTGGTTGTTGGTTGCGCTGGTGAGCGCATGAGGAGACCCGTCTACCAAAATGATAGTCATGTCGTTATTCGGGCTTAATTCACCGATGAGTTTTCGAACCTGCGCTTTAGCCGCCTCAAATCGACTGGGAAGTACATCCGTGGCGCGCATGCTTGCGGAGCCGTCGAGCAACACCACCTGCCGGCCGATCGCCGTGGACGGAACGTAGGTGAACGGCCGCGATAGCGCGAAAACAAGCATCGCGAGTGTGAGAAGCTGCAGAATGAGCAATAGATTACGACGCAAACGCTGCCAGAGCGTGTTCGCCTCACGATCCATCATCGCCTGGCGCCATAGTAGCGTGCTCGAGACAGGTTGCTCACGTCGATGCAGGCGCAGCAAGTAGAGCAGCACAATCGGCACTGCCAGAAGGCCGAAAAACAACGCGAGCGGAGTAATCAAGCTCATCGCTATAAGCTTCATGAAGACGGATGACTGATAGTGCCAGCGCAATCGCTTCTGGCTGCCATCAGACTGCCATCCTCAATTTCCCCCCAATCAATCAACCTGCACGACACGTTACTGTACCCAACCGTCCCGGCGCAAGTCGCGCAGCACGATCTTCTCAACACTGTCACTCGTGTTGGTAAGGTGGTACTTGCCACCTCGCCTGCGGCAGGATTCGGCAATCTCGTTAATCCATAGATTCAGACGCTGGCGATATTGGTTGAGGGCGGAGTCATCGAGACTGACATCCTGCAGCGAGCTGGTCTCAATGTCGCGCAAACGCAAGTCACCGGTGAACTCAGGGTCCAATTCTTCGGGGCAGAGGGTATGCAACACGTTTACGTCGAGTCGGCTGGAGCCCAGCGCATTGAAACCTTCGGTGTATCCCTGTGCGTCAAACAGGTCCGAGATGATGATGCACAGTCCCGGTCGAGCGTCCACGGCATAGCGCTTCCACCAGCCGTTTAAATTCGATCCGGACAGGTACGCCTGTGAAGGCACGCTCCCATCACTCACCTCAGAAGGCAGCACCTCGCGTTCGATGAACTCGATTGCACCGGAGGTGGCGGCTACGCCGCGTTTAGGTCCATAGCGGGCATGAGAACTAGTCTCCAACACCAGGCGATCTCCCGACGACAGCGCGATATAGCATAGTGCAGCAGCCAAATCAGCAGCACGCTCCCACTTGATGGAGCGGTCCTCTTCCACTGCGCGCCACTGCATCGACGGACTGGCGTCGAGGAGCACGTGCACGGTCAGGTCCTCTTCATCTTCATACAACTTAATGTACGGCCGTTCCAGCCGGGCGTAAATGTTCCAGTCCACGCGGCGCGGATCATCACCTGGCGTGTAATCGCGGTAATCGGCGAACTCGACTGATCGGCCACGCCGGGGGCTGCGCCGCTCACCGGTTGTGGTGCCTGGTCGTCGGTGGGGTGGTACAAACTGCAGTCCACTCAAAGATCTGAGAATAGATTCTGCTAACATCGCTCCATGATGGCGTCGGCCACTTGGCGTGTCGTGAATGATCCGCCCAGGTCTTTTGTTCGATATCCTGCATCGATGGCACCATAGACAGCCTGCTCGACACGCTCAGCTTCGCCAGCTAAACCCCAATGATACCGGAGAAGTAAGGCCGCACTTAAAATCGCGCCAGCTGGATTGGCAATGCCCTGACCAGCGATATCCGGAGCGCTGCCATGAACAGGCTCTGCTATGGCTACCTGAGTGCCTTTATTGAGTGCAGGGGCAACGCCCATCCCACCGCCCCACACGCTGGCGACATCCGAAAGAATGTCGCCAAACAGGTTGGTAGTAACTACCACGTCGAACCGTTGCGGTTGGCTCGCCAGATGCATGGCTGCCGTGTCCACCAACAATTCGTCGACCTGTACGTCAGGGTAACTGGCGGCGACGCCACGAACGGCATCACGGAATGTTCCATCGGTGATGGGTAAAATGTTCGCTTTATGTACGATCGTCACGTGCTGGTGAGCCCGGTGGGATGCCAACTCGAATGCAACGCGTGCGATACGTTCAGATGCCGCCCGAGTGATTACTCGCTCGGCGATAGCCTCGTCGCCACGCATGGTTTCGCGCCCACTATACAAGCCCTGGGTGTTTTCACGTACGATGATCAGGTCGACGGGTGCGGGCTGCGTCGAGACTCCCTTTTGGAATCCACCGGTTCTTGCGACACCAGTCTCCAATCCTCTGGTCGGCCGGAGGTTCGCGTAAAGGTCAAAGCGCTGACGCATTTGAACTATGGGACTGCGATAGCCAGCAACTTTGGTCGATGGAGAAGACACCGCACCAAATAGCGCAGCGCCACAGGCACTGATGCGATTGATGGTTTCCTCGGGCAGAGCATTGCCAGTGCGTTCAAAGCAAGCCCAACCTGCTTCCGCCGGAATGAGATTTAGATTCGGTAAAACGCGTTGCAAAACCTCAACGGCGCAAGGGATCACCTCGTGGCCAACACCATCACCCTGGATGACACAAAGGTTGTATTCTGTCATAGCTTGGATCTGTTTAATGCTTCAGATGCCGGCGATACATTTCCTGACATGGTTATGGGTGACGCGGAATTTGTCACCCTGGCCATGTGGTGTCGGGTCACGGCAGCCTGCTTTAATTGATGCTCATAAGTACGCACGCACAACAATACCACCAGGCTAAAGAGAGTAAGAATGGCTGCAGAGAACTGTTCGACATAGAACGTAAAGACATTCACGACGCATAACTGTAGGAAAAGAGCCAATTGGACCCAGAACAGCCCATGAGACCGGCGTCTGGTAAGAAACAAGATGATGCCTGCGAGGGTCATCGTAGCCGTGATGAAATCCAATAACAGATCGATATCGTCTATCGATAAGAGGAAGGGTGACCACGCTCGCAGCCCAGCCGTGTTGTATATCGACTGGATTTGCCGAGACAATCCAGGATCCGCAGTCGGCAGAATCAGTGCGATTGAGAGCGTGAACAGTGAAGACAGGCTGTTCAGGGCAAGTAATGCCAGGAGGATATAGGTAATCACATCCTGATGCGCGATGAAATAACGCAGACCCTTCAACTCAAGCGCACTGAGATAGCGTTGCAGCCGTGATTGTCCTGCGCGTACCGCTTCACTATCGGTGAAAACACGTAACGCCTGTGCCAAATTGGCATGGTCGGGGTCTTGCATGTGCGTGGTGATGTAATCCAGCGATAATTCGATGCGCCTATGCTGCTGTACTGTCTGTTGCCCCTCCAGCAAGGCTTCAGTATTCTCCAGCGCCTCGACCATTAGCTCGCCATCAGTTGGTTTCTGCTCGCGACGCCGTAATAGGAAGAACAGGAGGGCTATACCAATCGCTACGAGGTAAATAATCGGAGCTGCCGGACGGAAGAAGTAATCGTTATTGGCGGTGATAAATTTGCCCACTTCATCAAAAAACAAGCCCAGCCCGATGCCAGTTAAAATGGCGCCCAGACGGATGGCGGTGGGTGAGGCAAAAATGATCATGAGCAGGCAAGCAACAGCCAGTATGATACCGCCGTATAGCATATGTGCGATGTGCAGCGTCGAGTTGCCCAACTGCGGGTAACCTGTCAGTTCCAGGAAGAGCCTAACAAGCAAGACCGTCGTACCGAAAGCGATTAGTATATTGAGCACCAGGTGGGGGGCGCTAATGCGCCGGATGAGGCGCGGTAAACCGTGTCGGGGCTCTCGCATGGAGCGTATTGTAATGACTTACAAAACAGTTTAGCTCATCGCTGTCTCATTATTGTCTCAGATTATCGCGTTACAGAATATCATTGCGGTTGCAGGCCAGGTAATGAATGGCTGCCGGGTAAAAAGCCATCCGGCCTGCATCGCAGCACCCTTTCGCATGAGCGGGAAAGCCAATGAGCGAACCGTCTCCTTCACAATCAAAGGTGTGGCGACGACGCATTCGTTATTCACTTAAGCGGATGCGTGGCTTTGTGCTGTTTGCCATGGGTGTTCTGGCTGCATTGGTTGCGTTAGTCGCGTATGGCATACTGTTTCCGGGTCCACCTCCACTGACAGCTCGTGATGTGAGTAACACGGTTGCGCAGGCACTCGCGTCGGCTACCCCGCCCCCAGCTCTATCGGAACAGGTCTATGCAGCCATCCAGCCTTCGTTTGTATATATTCAGGTTAAAGCCAGGGATACAGGCGGCACCGCTAGTGGTACCGTGGGCAGCGGCGTGATCGTCGATGCTGGAGGCGACATCCTGACAAGTTTACACGTGGTGACCAATGCAACCCGCATCCAGGTCACTTTTGCCGATGGGACCAAATCCGACGCGCAAATGGTTACGTTTGAGGCCCAAAACGACATCGCCGTTTTACGCGCGAGCCAGCTCCCCTCGCAGGTCGTGCCCGCCGTATTGGGGAATCCTGGAGCTCTGCGTATTGGCGATGAAGCCTATGTGGTCGGAAACCCACTTGGTCTGTACAGCTCACTGAGTGCGGGTGTCATCTCTGGTCTGGATCGCTCCTTCACTCCCGAAAAAGGTACACAGAGATTACAGGGTTTGATCCAAATCGATGCAGCGGTGAATCCGGGTAACTCGGGCGGGCCGCTTTTGAACCGGTACGGCCAGGTGGTCGGTATAGTTACCGCACTGGTCAATCCCAGCGGCCAGGATGCTTTCGCTGGAATCGGATTTGCGGTACCGATCAATGTTGCAGGCTCGGCGGCTGGTATGCCGCCGGATTAACAGGTGGCACTCACCGATTTACTATCAGAGATGCAACACGTTTATTTACGCCTAGATATGACCTATGTATTCAGCAAGACCAGATTGATCACGCGGATAGGGAGTTGATCAGAAATGCCAATAGATCAGCACACGAGTCAAGAAAACAGGACACCAATGGAGCGGGTGTTATACGAGGTTAAAAAGGTGATTGTTGGTCAGGACCATCTATTGGAACGCCTGGTCGTCGCGCTGCTGGCGCGCGGTCATGTCCTGGTTGAAGGGGTACCTGGGCTTGCCAAGACGATGGCCATAAAGACCCTGGCAGATGCAATTGGAGGCGAGTTCAGACGCATTCAATTTACACCTGATCTAGTTCCCGCTGATCTGGTGGGCACACGCATCTATAACCAGAAAACAGGCGAGTTCACTACCTCACTCGGTCCCGTATTTACTAATCTGCTACTGGCTGATGAGATCAACCGCGCACCCGCCAAGGTTCAAAGCGCACTCCTGGAGGTAATGCAGGAACGGCAGGTTACCATCGGACGCGAGACGTACCGGGTACCCGACCCGTTTTTAGTCCTGGCGACGCAGAATCCAATTGAGACGGAGGGAACCTACCCCCTGCCA
>JAJYKL010000128.1 GCA_021788625.1 Chloroflexota bacterium | reverse complement strand
GATATCGATGGTGCGCTGGTCGGCGGTGCAAGCTTGAAGTCTGCGGACTTCACCGCGATAGCTAAAGCTGCTAAGCCCTAACGGCAAAACAAGATGCGTCAAACGGAGGAAAGGGTCGCCGTGTGACGCAGGCTGCAGTGTGCCTGTTCCTGCCCCAAAAGTCTGAAAATTAAAAGCCCATGCTCATCGGCTTGCTGGCGTTCGTGGCTGCCTTCGGCGCGCTGCTTATACTGGAGCGTCTGGCTCATCGCGTGTTGCAGGAGGTCGCGCTGCTGCTGACAGGCCAGCCGGATATTGCCGTCTTCCTCTACGCCATTCCGCTTCTGCCGGGAGTAGCTTTGCATGAGTTGAGCCATGTGCTGGTGGCTCTCCTGCTGGGCGTGCGCGTGCACCGGATGACATTGCTCCCACAGCGCCAGAAACGCGGTATCGTGCGGTTGGGTGCTGTGGAAGTGATGCGCTCCGATCCCCTGCGCGCCAGCCTGATTGGCGGCGCACCTCTGGTATCCGGGATGCTGGTGCTGGGGCTGGTGGGGTGGCTTGTCTTTAATGGCGCTGGTGTGACAGTTGCTCTCGACCGAGGTGATTTTTCAGCGCTGCTTTCACAACTCATGGCCACCACCCGAACGGCTGACGCGCTATTGTGGTTTTACGTTGTCTTCACCGTGGCGAACAGCATGATGCCCTCCTCGTCCGACACGCAGTCCTGGCCGCCCATCATCGGGCTTATGGCACTCGTTGCGGTCGTAGCGTTTGTCGCTGGCGGCGCCAACCTGGTGCATGCCGCACAGGGGCCGGTGCGTTTCACACTGCACTGGCTGGCAGCAGTGCTGGCCATAACGGCGTTTATCGACATACTCGTGATCGCAGCCTTGTGGTTGCTGGCGCGCGTCCTGGAGCGAATAACCGACCGGCGCATTGTGTATCGGCGCTAAAGCAGCTTTTGCTCAAGTCCTGTTCTCGCATGTAATTCCGCGCCTGTCGCGTCGTGTACACTTGGCATGCTCCTATGAGCACTAGCACTTATCAAGCCAAACCCGAGGTCTTGAGCCCGGCCGGATACTGGCCACAATTGCATGCGGCTATCGAGGCGGGGGCCGATGCCGTTTACTTCGGTTTGCACCAGTTCACTGCGCGTGCCAAGGTGGGTTTTAGTCTGGATGAGCTACCTGGCATCATGCGAACGCTACATAGCCGTGGCGTAAAAGGTTATGTTACGTTTAATACGTTGGTTTTTAACGAGGAGTTACGCGAGGCGACTGCGCAAATCGCCGAGATTGCCAGTAGCAATGCTGATGCCATCATCGTGCAGGATATCGGCATCGCCAGATTGGCCACGCAGATTGCACCAGATTTGCCAGTGCATGCCAGCACCCAAATGAGCCTGACGAGTGCCGAGGGCATTAATCTGGCACAGGAGGCTGGTGTCCGGCGTGTCATCCTGGCACGCGAGTTATCGCTGAACGAGATACGCATGATTCGCCAGCAGACCTCCTGCGAATTGGAGATGTTCGTGCATGGGGCGTTGTGCATTTCTTATTCGGGCCAGTGCTTCTCCTCGGAAGCGTGGGGTGGCCGTAGCGCGAACCGCGGTCAGTGCGCGCAAGCTTGCCGGTTGCCCTACGAGATGGTCGTGGATGGGCAGGTGAAGTCGATGGGTGACATACGCTACCCGCTCTCACCGGGCGACCTGTACACACTGCGCCACATCCCGGCGATCATCGCACTGGGCATCTCGGGTTTGAAGATCGAAGGGCGTTATAAAGATGTGGGCTATGTTGCGTTGACAACTCACGCTTACCGCCAAGCCGTCGATGAAGCGTGGGCGGGATTACCCCTCAGCATCACCGCTCGTGAAGAGCTGCAACTGGAGCAGGTCTACTCACGCGGGCTGGGAGCGCATTTCCTCACCGGAACGAACCATCAGGCTGTCGTGAAGGGACGCTTACCGCGCCATCACGGCGTATTGATTGGGCGCGTGGTGAGATTCGCAGGCCAGGCGCTGGTTGTCGAATCGGAAGCGTCTGCCGCCATCGCACCGGTCAAGGCTGGTGATGGTCTGGTGATCGACGCGGCCGACTGGCGCAGTCCCGAGCAACAGGAAGAAGGTGGGCGAGTCTACTCCGTAAAATCGCTGCCTGATGGACGAGTAGCAGTGCGTTTTGGCAACAGGGTACTCGACCTGTCTCGCATCCGCCCCGGCGATCTGGTATGGCGTAGTCATGACCCTGAGCTGGACAGGGTGGTCAGGCAATATAGTGCAGCACCCACGCCGACCCGCAAGCAGCGCGTAGATGTGAGCCTAATAGCACATACAGGTGAACCGCTCAAGATGGAGTGGAGGTTGACTGAACAGGCAAACCAGCGAGTGACAGTCTCCGCTGCGGCACCCCTGACCGAGGCCCAACGCCAGGTACTGGACACGAATCGTGTTCGCGAGCAACTGAGCCGATTGGGTAATACCCCGTATGAGCTGGCAGGATTGGAATTTAACGTGCAAGGTAGCCCATTTGTGCCGAATTCGCTATTGAACTCAATGCGGCGTACGGTTGTGGAACAACTGTCTGAGCTGCAATGCCAGCCGAGGCCAATATCTGTTCGTGCTCCCGAGGAGGTACTGGATGCCACGTTGCAGCTGGTAGCCCAGGCATATGTCGCGAAAAAAGCAGCTTCGCAGGTGTACTTGCACATGCTGGTCCGGACGCCAGAACAACTGGACGCGGCGATCGCCCTGCGTCCAGCCAGCATTACCCTGGACTACCTGGATCTGTATGGCTTACACCCAGCCGTGGAGCAGGTACGGACTGCGGGCATCCAGGTTCGCGTAGCCAGTCCGCGCATCCTCAAGCCTGGGGAGCAACAGATTGTGAATTTCCTGCTCAGACTGGACTGCGATATCCTGGTGCGCTCGACAGGCCTGCTGGAGACGCTGCGGCACTCAATGCACCCAGCCATGCCCAACCTTATCGGCGATTTTAGCCTTAATGCAGCGAATGCAGTGACTGCACAGACCTATTTGGACCTTGGCCTACTACGCCTCACCCCGACGCACGACCTGAATGCCATCCAGGTGGCCAATCTGGCTCGAACTATTGGCGCGGACAGACTGGAAGTGATCGCGTATCAGCACCTGCCTGTGTTCCATACGGAACACTGCGTGTTTTGCCGCTTCCTGAGTGAGGGTACGAGCTATATAAACTGCGGTCACCCTTGTGAGAAGCACCAGGTGAGCTTGCGTGACCGAAGTGGTCGCGTACATCCTGTAATGGCTGACGTGGGCTGCCGTAACACCGTCTTTGGAGCTCAGGCGCAGGAGGCCAGCCGGCACACGGACGAATGGCGCCGGACCGGTATTTCACACTTCCGGCTGGAATTTGTGCAGGAGACTGCCAGGCAGGTGACACAAATCGCACAACTGTGGGCTGCCGTGCTGACTTGTGAACAACCTGCACGAGACCTGACGGAACGGTTGGCGAAGATTGCTCCTCAGGGAACCACGGAAGGGAGCCTCTTTGTGCCTCTGGAACAGGCCTTCAGGTTTTAGGGCACTGGAACAGGAATGCTGGTTATACCGGAAAAGCGGCATTCTGACGGTGGGTGATTGCCGGTGAGTAGCTTCAACGGATTCGGGAGAACAGATCAGGCATCCAGGTCGTGGCTTAAAGTGTTCATTCACATGAAGCCAGGCCCGGCGCACAGGCAAGGCAGGCAGGCCAGGTGTCTGATCGCCACAAGATTTATAGCGCTAGACGAACGCACGGCCTTGCGGTACAATCTTTGCGCTTAAATCACGATGCGCAGGGCTAGAGGCGCATCGGTAATTCGAACAACCGGGACACTCGATATCAGGAGTATTTTTCGTGGCAAATACACTTTCGGCAAAGCAGCGCATCCGCAATAGCGCTCGCAAGGCAGAATACAACCGCCTGCACCGCTCGCGCGCGCGCACCTATATCCGATACACACGTGAAGCGATCGCTCAGAAGAATCTCGAAACAGCCGGAGAGCAGATCGTTAATGCCATCAGCGCATTGGACCGCGCAGCGGGTAAGGGCGTCATTCACCCCAACAACGCAGCACGCCGCAAGTCGCGCCTGATGAAGGCACTGAACAAAGCAAAAGCGGCAAAGCAGGCATAATGAGCCTGGCCACGTTGAACCCAGCGGTCACGTGGTGTATGGACTGGCATTGAATGGACGCTGCGAGATGTGGCGTCCTTTTTCTTAGGTGTGATGCTGGCCGAACGAATGTTCTAGTTGACAAGCATGAATGCCTCGTGTATAAACACACCCAATTAACACATAGTTTAGTTGTGATGTAATTAGTCTATGCATACGTATCTGGTTGTCGTCGTCGTTATTAGCTCGCTCCTGGTCCTTAGCAGGCAGGAGCTGAGTGCGTTTAGGACGGCGGCGCAAACCAGATAGAGCGCTAGCAGAACAGATACAAGGGCCTTCCTAAACGGAAGGCCTTTTTTTTACCTTCCATCGGTAAGAGCTATAAGTTCAATCGGCATTAACGGCACTAAAGGAGTGGAGGAGATGAAACTAACCGGTGCACAAATCATCTGGGAGTCTTTGATCCAGCAGGATGCCAGGCTGGTATTCGGTTATCCTGGTGGTGCGATCCTGCCCACCTATGATGCTTTGTACGATTATCAGGATCGCGTCCGGCATGTCCTGGTGCGCCATGAAGAAAATGCAGCCCTGGCCGCCGACGCCTACGCACGAGCAACCGGCAGGATCGGCGTCTGCATGTCCACCAGCGGTCCAGGCGCAACAAACCTTGTCACGGGTCTGGCGAATGCGATGATGGATAGCTCACCCATCGTAGCCATCACGGGGCAGGTGGCCTCGCCTCTGGTTGGCACGGATGCATTCCAGGAGACCGACGTAACCGGCGTCACCCTCCCCGTCACCAAGCACAACTACCTGGTAATGAACATCGAAGAACTGCCCGAGGTACTGGCGGAAGCGTTTTATGTCGCCCGATCGGGTCGTCCAGGACCGGTACTGGTCGACATCTGCAAAGACGTCCAACAAAATTCAATGGAGTACACCCCGGTGACGAGTGTCCATATGCGTGGCTATCGTGCCGTTAAGCCGATGCATCAGCAAGATGTGCCAAGCCTGCTCCGAAAGGCGCGCACACTCATCGACCAATCGCAGCGACCTGTCATCCTGGCAGGGCAGGGGATAAAACACGCTGGCGCGCATAACGAGTTATCTGAGTTCATCAGTAAAACCGGAATCCCTGTCGCCACAACCCTGCTGGGGATTGGTGTACTGGCGGAAGATCACCCTTTGAATCTGCGTATGATGGGCATGCACGGAGAAGCTTATGTCAATAAGGCAATTGCCAATGCAGACCTGTTAATCGCGCTCGGCATGCGGTTCGATGATCGCGTCACCGGTAACCTCTCGCAATATGCCAAAAACGCGAAGGTCATACACGTCGACATTGACGCTGCCGAGATCGATAAAAATGTGCATGCGGACATTGGTATCGTGGGGAATGTCAAAGACATATTACAGGCTCTCACACCCATGGTAGCTGCCACAGACCACAGTAACTGGATGAAAACCATAGGCAAGTGGCGCGAGGATACGTGGAGCCGCGATGTGCTGGGTCAGGAGTTGCCGGACGAGATACTCATTGCACCGCATGTGATTCGCGGCGTGTGGTACGCGACGGAGGGCCAGTGCATCGTATGCACCGATGTTGGCCAGCATCAGATGTGGGAGACGCAGTATTTCCAACACATTCGTCCCAACCAGTTGATTACGTCGGGTGGTCTGGGTACGATGGGTTTTGCACTGCCCGCCTCGATTGGCACCAAGCTGGGTCGGCCTAATGATGAGGTATGGGCGATGGCAGGCGACGGCGGATTTCAGATGAGCATCCCCGAGTTGGCCACCGTGGTGCAGGAGAAGCTGAACATCAAGATCGCCATCATTAACAACCATTTCCTGGGGATGGTTCGGCAGTGGCAGGACCTCATGCACAACAAGCGTTATTCGCAGACTCGCATGTGGACGCCGGACTTCCAGAAACTGGCCGAGGCCTACGGCATTCTGGGATTACGCGCTACCACGCAGTCCGAAGCCAAGCAGGTGATCGCCCAGGCGCGCGCACACAATGGGCCGGTGTTGTGCGAGTTCGTGGTGGAGCCGGAAATGAACGTGTTCCCGATGGTGATGCCTGGTAAGGCGCTGGATGATATGGCACGCCGTGAACCGGCCGCCCTGGGCACCGGGTTCGACGCCGTCAAGTAGGTCGGCCTTTTGGGTCCCGAGTAGCAACGAAGGAGACAAACGATGTTAGTCGATCATGCCGCAACGCGGCAACATCATCAGAAGCACACACTCGTGGCGCTGGTGGAGAACAAACCCGGCGTATTGAACCGTGTGGCCAGCCTGTTCCGCCGCCGCAACTTTAATATCGACAGCCTGGCCGTCGGTACTACCGACGATCCCCAGGTGTCACGGATGACCATCGTCGTTGATGCCAATCGCACCAGCGCCGAGCTAGTGGAAAGCAACCTGTACAAGCTGGTGAACGTGATCGACGTCCAAGATGTGACGCAGGTGCCTGCGGTGATGCGTGAACTGGCGCTGATCAAGGTGCACGTGGCCAACACCCAAAAACGCGGCGAGATCAAGCATGTTGTGGACATGTTCCAGAGCCGGGTGGTGGACGTATGCAAAGACTCGCTGATCATTGAGGTCACCGGGGATGAAGAAAAGGTGGACTCGATGCTGGCCGTGCTGGACGAGTATGGCATCGTGGAGGTGGTGCGCACCGGACGGATTGCCATGGCGCGTGGAGCGGTTAACACTATTGCCCAGCATGAGGAGGTCGTCTTCTCCACCAATGGAGCAGAGCCGGAGTAGTATAGTGAATCTGAGCGCTGTGTGAAGCGCTCATTTGTTTCCTATATCTTGATCTTTTAAGGAGCAACATGGCGACGATCTATTACGACAAAGACGCGAACCTGGATTTATTGAAGGGCAAGACCGTGGCGGTCATTGGATACGGAAGCCAGGGTCATGCCCACGCATTGAACCTGCACGACAGCGGGGTCGACGTGGTGGTCGGGTTGCCCGAGACGAGCAAGAGCATTCAGAAAGCCCGAGAGGCCGGATTGAAAGTGATGAATGTGTCCGACGCCGCCAAGGCTGGTGACTTCGTGATGATGCTGGTACCCGATGTGCCAGCGGCACAGGTGTACCGCGACTCAGTCGCCCCACACATGACGGCGGGCAAAACGCTGATGTGGGCGCACGGCTTCAACATCCGCTTTGGCCAGGTAGTGCCGCCAAAGGATGTGGATGTCAGTATGATCGCGCCGAAGGCGCCTGGTCACCGCGTGCGCGGCACGTACCTGGACGGCCAGGGCACGCCCTGCCTGGTGGGCGTTTATCAGGATGCCAGTGGCCATGCGCTGGCTAATGCGCTGGCCTACGCCAAGGGGATTGGCGGCACGCGGGCGGGCGTTTTACAAACCACCTTCGCCGAGGAAACCGAGACTGACCTGTTTGGCGAGCAGGTGGTGCTATGCGGCGGCGTATCGCACCTCATTAAAGCCGCGTTCGAAACGCTGGTGGCTGCTGGATATCAGCCCGAAGTGGCCTATTTTGAGTGCATGCATGAGCTCAAACTCATCACCGACCTGTTCTACCAGGGAGGATTGAACTACATGCGCTACTCCGTCAGCGATACGGCTGAGTACGGAGACTACGTCAGCGGTCCGCGTATCGTGACCGATGAGACGAAAAAAGAGATGAAGGAGATTCTCTCAGAGATCCAAAGCGGCTCCTTCGCTGAAGAATGGATCGACGAGAACGCCCACGGTCGCCCGAACTTCAATGCCATGCGCCAGCGCGACATGGACCACCAGATCGAGCAGGTGGGTTCGCAGTTGCGTCGCATGATGCCATGGTTGAACCCGAAAGAGGTGAAGCCAGGACAGGGCGGAGCGTGAGTCATTAGCGGCTCCAGGAGGGTGAGAACTCATGAGTGAGGTCCAACAGAATGCCGGTGGGGCGCCAGACCCCACCTATGACCGAAATACCGTTCTGATTTTTGACACCACTTTGCGTGATGGTGAGCAATCACCAGGTGCAACCCTGAATTTGGCGGAAAAGCTCGAAATCGGCCGGCAACTCGCCCGCCTGGGTGTCGATATCATCGAAGCCGGGTTCCCCGTCGCCTCACCCGGTGACTTCGAAGCTGTGACGCGGCTGGCACAGGAAGTTGGCCAAATGGAGCACCCGCCGGTCATTACCGGTCTGGCACGCGCCAACAAGACGGACATCGACCGCGCCTGGGCCGCTGTGCAATGGAGCAAGAAACCGCGTATCCATACCTTCATTGCGACCAGTGACATTCACCTGCAACATAAGCTGCGCATCACCCGCAATGACTGCTTGGAGCAGGTGGGCGAAATGGTGTCGTATGCCCATGGATTGTGCCAGGACGTTGAGTTCTCACCTGAGGATGCTGGCCGCAGTGACCCCGAATTCCTGTGGCAGGTGCTGGCCATAGCCATCCAGTCCGGCGCGACGACTCTGAACATCCCCGATACGGTCGGTTACTGCACGCCCTCTGAGTATGCGGCGATGATCGAAGGCATAAACAAAAACGTGCCAGGCATCGGGAACGTCATTCTCTCTGCACATTGCCACAACGATCTGGGACTGGCTACGGCCAATACCCTGGCTGGCATCGAAGCCGGCGTACGGCAGGTGGAGGTGACCATTAACGGCATTGGCGAGCGTGCCGGGAACACCTCACTCGAAGAGGTGGTGATGGCACTGCATACGCGCCGGCAGCGCTTCGGAAACCTGCGCACCAACATCGACACCACCCAACTCGTGCGCACCAGCCGCATGGTCAGCGCCATGACCTCGATCACCGTACAACCCAACAAGGCCATCGTCGGCGCGAACGCCTTCGCACACGAGGCTGGTATCCATCAAGACGGGATGCTCAAAAACCCGCTGACGTACGAAATCATGCGCCCCGAGATGGTCGGTTGGAACGAGACAAACCTGGTGCTGGGCAAGCATAGTGGCCGGCATGCCTTCTCGGAACGCCTGAAGACAATTGGGTACGAGCTGACGCGAGAGGAGCTGGACAAGGCGTTTGAGCGTTTTAAGATTCTGTGTGACAAAAAGAAGATTGTGACCGAAGCCGACCTGGAAGCACTCGTTGCAGACCAGTTTGAGAGCATTAACGAGGTGTATAAACTCAACGCCCTCAACGTAACGAGTGGCACGGGGAATGTACCCGTCGCCAGTGTGCGGCTGGTTGATGAGGAAGGCGAGGCGCACGAGGATGCAGCCCTGGGGAATGGACCGGTGGACGCCGTCTGCAACTGCATCAACCGCATCACTGGTGTCGATGCTAAACTGACCGAGTTTCATGTACACGCCGTGACGGAGGGCATCGACGCCATTGCTGATGTGACGATCCGCATCGAGATGACCAGCGACAGTGGCAAGCGGATGGTGTTCAGCGGTCGCAGCGCTGACACGGATACGCTGGTGGCCAGTGGCAAGGCTTATCTCTCGGCACTGAATAAGGGGTTGCGCCGCAGGCAGACAGTGAAGTAGCTCCCGCACTGGCATATCCGGTCCATACCATCACGGCTTGCTCGAACCTGTAGGACAATTCCACGAAGGAGGGCGCCCGCATCAGGCAGGCGCCTGTGTCCTGCTTTTCATTCTACGGAGCAGCACATGAGGTACACATTCAAGACTGACGCCAGGGTGCCGGAGCGGGTGGTCATTGACCGCACGTTACTGACCGGCAAGCTGAAGGTTTATATCGACGGCAAGCAGGTTGGTCCATCCCACCAGGGGCGGCGCGGGGCGGCCGGAACTTTTTATCCGGTCAAGAGCGGCACGCTGG
>JAJYKL010000127.1 GCA_021788625.1 Chloroflexota bacterium | reverse complement strand
AGATACGGAAGTTGTTCAAAGCTCTCTTCATTAAAGCTGTCGACGAGCCACAGGTGCTTAACCAGGCAATTAACAACCTGGCCAATCGACTGGAACGACAGGCGGCGCAACTAAGTGAAACAGAGCAGTTATTTCTCGAGCTTCGCCAGCGCTATACCGGTCCCGATATAGGACTTATCACGTTATTCCTGCTCAATCGTGTGCACCTGGCTGAGGGTGATGGAATGTTCGCCCCGGCCGGAACGCCACATGCCTATTTGAAAGGCAATATCATCGAATGCATGGCCAATTCCGATAATGTTGTTCGTGTAGGTTTGACGAGCAAGTTTAAAGACACATCCGCATTGATTGAGATACTGCAATATGAACCTATACCCGTGCAGTTACTTCACGCTGACCCAGCCAGTAAAGAGGTTATCTACCACACATCCGCTCAAGAGTTTCAAGTCAGCCGATGGCGTTTGGATAAAAACTCTGAGCGGCAGGTTAGCAGCCGCAACCGGCCAGAGATACTGATCATTACCCAAGGTGAAGTATCGGTGTCATGGTCTGGAGGCATGCAACCGTACCATCGCGGTGAGTCTATGTTCATCCCGGCTAAGCTCTCTTCCTATACCCTAGGCGCTACACAGGGAAGTGAAGTATTTAGAGCTGCAGTCCCCGACGAAACCTGACAAAACCATGTCAGTAAAGGAGGCATAATGGCAAAAAAACTAAAGGTAGGTGTCATAGGTCTGGGTGGCATCGCAAATACGCATATGCCAGGCTGGAAAGTATCTTCCGACGCCGAGGTCGTCGCGGGGGCGGACATTGTCCCAACGTTGTTTGACACCTGGCGACAGAAGTATGGCGTTTCGCGTTTTTATGAGAACCCACTAGACCTGATCCACGACCCCGAGATCGACCTGGTCGATGTGTGCACACCAAATATGTATCACGCACAGCAGGCTATCGCGGCACTCGACGCAGGAAAACACGTCATTTGCGAAAAGCCACTGGCACCCTCACCCGACGAGATACGGCAGATGATCGCGGCGCGCGACCGATCAGGTAAACTGCTGATGACAGCGCAGCACTTCCGTTTCACCGGTATCTCGAAGGCCATGAAGGCCGAGATTCAGACAGGCGTTTTGGGTCAGGTTTATCATGCACGTTGCTGGATGCTACGACGTGGTCTGTTGCCTGCACGGCCGTCGTTCGTTCAGAAGAAACACAGCGGTGGTGGACCAACCATCGACATTGGCGTACATATTCTGGACCTGACACTTTGGCTGATGGGTCACCCCAAACCTGTGACCGTGAGCGGCACGGCGCGTACAGCGCTGGCCCGCCACGAGGGCGCCTTCTCGGCCTGGGGACGCGTACCGGTTCCCCCCGAGATCGATGTTGAGGATTTTGCCTCCGCTTTCGTTCGGTTCGACAATGGCGCCACACTCATCCTGGAGGTAAGTTGGCTGTTGCATCACAATACGCCCGGTGAAGATGCACGCGTGTGGCTCTACGGTACCGAAGGAGGTTGCGAATGGCCCAAGGCAGAGTTCCTCAGCTCGAACTACACCAGCCGGCAGTTTACAAACTGCACGTTGCAGCTGACTCAGGACACTATGGAGGCACACGCCCTGGAGTGTGTTGAATTCGCTCGCGCCATAACGGAAGGCCAGCCTTCTCCTGTGCCACCAGAACAGTCGCTATATGTACAAACGATCCTGGATGGCATATACCGAAGCCAGGCAGAGGGTCGGGAAGTCGCGGTGAAGGTTTAGGTGAGCTGGTCGGAGTACGTCTACCATTCCCAACTAGAGAGGGTTCTATGTCACTTCACCCTTTGGTTATCCAACTGCACTTTGCGCGCAGTGAATTTGTGCGCTGCCTGAATGGTGTGAGCGAGACGGACGCCGTGAAGCGATTAATGCCGATGAATTGTATCAGCTGGTACATCGGTCACCTGGCAGATCAGGAACAAAGATACTGGATCCAGATTGCCCAGCATAAAGAGATGATATCGGGGCTGACCGAACTGGTAGGCCACGGTAAACCTGCCAGCACACCACCCCTTGTGGACATGTGGTCAGCCTGGCAAGCCATCACGCTTGCGGCGGATGATTTCCTATCCACTCTGCAGACTAAAGACCTTAATGAATTTTTGAGGCTGGATGGCAAGCTGGTACATGAGAGTATCGGAACGATGCTACAACGAAACCTCTATCACTACTGGTTCCACACGGGTCAGGTTCATTCGGTCCGGGAGTTGTTGGGGCATGGAGATCTACCCGAGTTCGTCGGTGACATGAGCACAGCTGTTTACAGACCTGAAAGCTGAGATGCAGTTGAGGGTCAGGCGGAGTGAAGAGGTATTATTGCTTTCGTCACTAAAAACAAAATACTAATACACTATATGTCCGGAGGAATACACTATGGCATTGAAAGTCGGCATCGTAGGGCTGCGTGGAATTGGTAACCAACACGCAGACTGTCATTCGAAGGACCCCTTGTCAAAGCTAGTGGCTGTTTGCGATGTTGTCAAGGAACGCGCAGACAAGACAGCCGCGAAACACGGTGTGAAAGCTTACTACAGCTTGAAGGATATGCTCGCCGGCGAGCCAGATCTTGACATCGTAGATGTGACGACGGGCGGGCATGAGAACGGGAGCTGGCACTATGAGCCAGCCATGGAAGCCATGGCTGCCGGCAAGAACGTGCTGGTGGAGAAGCCTATCTCCAATGATATCAACGAGGCTCGCGAGATGGTGCGTTTCGCAGCAGAGAAGAACGTATACCTGGGATGCAACCTCAACCACTACTTCACCCCTACTGCGGATAAGGCACAGCAGTACATGAAAGAGGGACGCGTTGGCGAGCTGGTATATTGTCTGCACAAGGTGGGCTTTAATGGTGGTGAGGAGCTTTACTCACCGAACGCCTCCTCACGGTTTAAGGGCTTTCCCTACGCCCACCTAAAGGCATTCCTGGCGCATCCCTTTGCCGTGATGCGCTATTTTTGCGGAGATATCACACACATCCAGGCATTTGTGGACCGCCCCAGCTTCAGGCGCCACGCAGATGATGCCATGCTTTCAATCGTAGGCGTCAACGTGCGCTTCGAAAACGGAGCAGTGGGATACCTGCTCAGCCAGCGTGGTGACGCCGCATACGGCCTGGGAGGATGGTGGAGTGTCGAAGTCGCCGGTACGCGTGGAACTTTCTGCATCGAGAACTGCATCGAGAAGTTCACCTTCTGGCCTTCACCCAACCGCGCCAATCCAGCCTCGATGGGCCAGGTAAAGCCGAGTGAAGAGTACAACAGTGGCGTCAGTGATTTCGGACAAACCTTCCCGAACCGCATTCATGCGTACATGGAAGATGTAACGAACAAGGTGCCGCGTGAGATGATCCGCGCCTCAGGGCGTGATGCTCTGGCTACGCTGGAATATACCTTCGCCGTCATCGAGAGCTATGAGCAGGGCGGAATCATGGTCCGGCCGCACCGTCTGCCACTTATCAAAGGCGACCCCTTAGCTGAACTAAACTAACTTTGTCGTGCCAGATCCTTTAAATAGCCAGGCCCCGGTTATAAATAACCGGGGCTATTTTTTTTTGGGGGGGGGGTGGCGGTCTGGCAAAATGAGCACGACACGGTGTGTCCCTATTCAGGCCAGGTTGCCGTTAAATATGCCTCTTGTTCGAGCCTTAAGCAATTGAGCTACATTGCGACATGTGATCCGGCCTGCCTGAATGCTGCTGTTGCGCAACTATAATGGCGTCTTCATGAGCAAGGTTGGTAAACTTCACGTGATCTATGACGACCCACTGTTCTTTGCTGGGTACTCGCAATTGCGTCGTTTTCGAGCCGATTGGGGTTACGCAATGGAACACAGTGCATTTATCAACCTGGTAGGCAGTGTACAGGGGCGCCGGGTGCTCGATCTGGGCTGCGGAGCAGGACAACTCTCCCTATATCTTGCCACAGCAGGTGCCGCGAAGGTGATAAGCATCGACGCTTCAGAGCGCATGCTCAATGTGGCACGCACCCAGCGGATGCACCCGTGCATCACATACCAACTGACCTCGATGAGCGACTATGACTATCCTTCTGAGGATTTCGATGTGGTTGTCAGCTCGCTCGCCTTCCACTATGTGCGCGACTACACCAATCTCATGCGTAACATCGCACGATGTCTCGTTCCAAATGGTCTGCTCGTGTTTTCGACTGAGCACCCCATCTACAGTGCTCGCAACTCCACCGACGGCTGGGTTACCGGTGCAGATGGATCACGCATTGGCTGGGCACTCGATCATTATGCCGAAGAAGGCCCGCGTGACCATCATTGGTTTGTCGACGGCGTTCGCCGCTATCACCGCACGGTGGCAACGCTAGTCAATGGACCAATAGACGCCGGGTTTACTGTCGAGCGTGTTTTGGAACCAGCCCCGAGTGATGAATGGTTACATGACCATCCAGGCGATATGGATGAACGACGTCGACCGATGTTTCTTTTAGTTCGGGCCCGGCGATCAAGTCATAGCGCCAATACGAGTCGGCCTTAGCCAGCCACCTGAGATCAGGCTATTTACATACCTGTAGACGGTACCTTTCCATCGGACTTGGCCTCAGTCAGTTGCGACGTGCAATCAGGGCAACGCGTAGCCTTAAATGGAATGGTCGAAAAGCAATATGGACACTCTTTCGTGGTCGGAGCATTGGGTGGCTTGGGGTTGCTGAGTGCCTGCTGAGCATGCGCTGCAGCCTGGATTATCAGGTATAGAGCAAAGGCAACGATTATGAACTCGATGATGGTGTTGATAAATACACCGTAATTGATGGTAGGTGCGCCGACTGTCTTGGCTGCAGCCAGGTTTGGGTAGGTCTGCCCATTGAGCGATACATACAGGTTACTAAAGTTAATCCGGCCCAGTAGTAATCCTACCGGCGGCATAATAATGTCATTCACCAGGGATGTAACGACCTTGCCGAATGCTGCGCCAATGATAAACGCGACAGCCAGATCGAGTACATTGCCACGCATGATAAAGTCACGGAATCCCTTAAGCATCGTGTTTCCTCCGTTGTTGCCGTGTCAGGTGCACCTGTATCAGCCACCTTTGGTTCACCTGGACCCATGTGAGATATACAGGCCTAGACTGATATCCAAGCACTGCTATTGTACCTTTCCTGGGTTTTTTTATCGGTACTCAAGACAACAGGGCACGCGGGTAAAAGACACGATTAAACATGAGTGCTGTCGCGCAGATAAAGAACACCGCGCCCAGGATAAAAATCGTCGTAACGGGCATTCCCAGTCCATATAGCCACACCCCCAGGAATGGACCAACGAGTCCACGCACCCCTATTATGGTTCGCTGCAATGCCGCATACTCGTACGTTTGTCCGGGTTTAGCGAGGTCAATTGCTGCGTTGGTGAACGCCAGATCAATGCCTCCAGACGTCAAACCGCCAACAATGTAGGCTGGTAGCAGAACCCACTCGGAGGTCGCCAACAAATAGCTAAGCGGAACGATAATGGATAGCGCAAAACAAAGACGCATGGCCCAGGGAGCTCCCCGCCGGTCCATGGTGCGACCCCAAATAAGTAATCCCAGCACCCAGGACACGGACTGTGCGAAGCTTAACCAACTTACCTGTTCATACGTCAAGTGCAGCCGATCGACTATCACGGCCGGGTAAAAGGCGACGCCCACCAACCCACCCAGGCCAAAACCTATGATAGCCAATAAGTAAATTCCAAAACGACGATCATGACGTAATACGCGCCATAGCTCGAGTACGGATTGCTTCGGTAGAGCAGCTACCCTATCCTCTGATGGTGTGGCAGGTTTCATCCGTAAAAACATCAGAGCTGATATGACGCCAAAAACAGCTGCAGCCGGATAGACGATCTGATAGCCAAACCGATCCAGTACCAGACCCACTATTGGTGTGAATGCCAGCATGGAAAGCACCATCCCCAGTCGAACCACACTTAATGCTCTGCCGCGCGCATCCGATGAATACGCTCGCCGAACTACATCGGTGTATGCGGCACCGGGGAAACCATCGCTGAACCAGAAGACGGCGGCCAAACCCAACAACCCGAGCGCACCAGGTTGTGTAATCGCTAAAGCGAATGAACCTCGGCCAACACTCCAGAAGAGCGCCAAGAAAACGAGTACTCGTGCGCGAGGGATGAGTGTGACGCTGAAGGCGGCCAAAAATAAACCCAGGTAAGTTTGTGAATTATAGAGCGCCAGGACGTCAGGTGAAGCACCTAACCGTTCCAGAACAATGGGGATGAACAGCAACGCCGCATAAAACGGCCCGTAAACGATTGAACTGGCCAACTCGGTGTGGACATTACGGCGTGTCTGAGGTGTCAGGTCACCTGTGAGTGAGTATTCGATTCGTCGAATGAGCGTGTGCGCAAAGAAGCGCATTGAGTTCATGATGAAGAAGCTCGAGTGCCATGCAACTCCTCATAGGCAGTTGAGATATCGTGCAAGTGCTGGTTGGCGTCGCTCAAGTCGCTGAGCAGGCGTTGCGAGGGACGGTCTGCCTGTGCCTGCTCCAGTTTCATGATATTCACCGGCGTGCCAGACAAAGTCGCCAAGGCTGTCTGCAATTCAGTTAGCAGCTGATGATCCAGCCGGTCCATTTCTTCACGGTCACTCTTGCCTTCGGAGGTACGCAGGTCCAGCGTATTCCGGATGCGACGCACCCGGCTTAGGCGCCATAGCACCTGCGCCATGTTCTGAGGCACTTCGATCGCCTGCTGGCGCAGCACGATGCGTTCAGACTCCGGTACCGGACTGCCGGGTAATGTTTTCAGGATCTGAACGGTCATTTCAGAAGCGGTCTTCACCAGTTGTCGCTCCTCATAGCTGATGCGCGCTCGTGGTACCTGGAGGAGTGGAGGCCTATTGATCGCCGATCGCAACCGATTGACCAAGCCAATACGCCGGGCTGCGAATCCACCGGGTTCGTCTGAAGAAACCAACACGTTATCGTTAAATACGTCCGCCAGCGCTATGAGAGCAAGAATAATCAGGATGAATGTAACGGGGCCTGCCAATAGCAACCAGGGCGCCTTGATCACCAGAAAGATCCCACCCGCCAGGACCATAACGACGAGCAACAAGGCGCAACCCAATTCTCCTCGGTTATTCATTGCACAAGCCTCCGCTTATTATTCTTTGCCGAGCCCACCTGGAATGGATATGCACGGGTGTATTATTTTTCACATTGTATGCATCAGGTCACCATCAGGACAGCACGCGACGATGAACTTGACGAACTAATCCCTATACTGCTCGGAGCTGAGCCTTCAGAACATGCACTTCGCTGGAGCCTGGCTCATATGATAGACGTAGTATACGTGCTGTGGGACGGCGACCAAAAGACCGGTGCGGCAACGGTCCGCTGGCGAGATGAACCGGCCGAGATTGTAGAACTGGCCATTGCCACCGGCGCTCAGAGACATGGCCTGGGGCGTATATTTGTTCAGTGGATTGTTGCCGAAGCACTAAGGCGTGGCGTCAAGAAACTCGAAGTGGGCACATCAAATGCCAGCATCGGTAACATGCGTTTCTATCAGCGTTGCGGATTTAGAATGGACCACATCCGTCGCGACTATTTCTGGTACTATCGAGAACCGAGAAGTGAAGACGGTATAACCATCCGTGACCTGCTGGTGTTCAGTATGGAACTTGATAAAAACAGGCCAGGCACGAATTCCGAACAACTTAACCCAGGGAGTTACTAGAGGTGTGTGATGTCTGTAAAGGGGATGCTGAATGATCTGCAGAGCGGGTATCCTGTTCAAGAACAACTAATGCCTGTACTGTTCGTTGGACATGGCAGTCCGATGAACGCGGTGGAAGACAATCCATTCAGCCGCGCCTGGGAGGATACAGGCAGGCAAGTACCTCGCCCCCGAGCCATACTGTGCGTCTCAGCTCATTGGGAGACACTTGGCACCCATGTTACAGGCATGGAACACCCTCGCACCATTCATGACTTTGGCGGCTTTCCTCGCCTGCTGTATGAGAAACAATACCCCGCACCCGGTTCACCGGAGCTGGCTCGACTGACACAGTCCACGATTCATAGGACACTCGTAAAACTGGATAGTAATTGGGGTCTGGACCACGGTACGTGGTCTGTACTCTGCCGCATGTTTCCAAAAGCCGATATTCCGGTAATACAACTCAGCCTGGATCAGACACAACCGCCTGAGTACCATTTTGAGCTGGCGAGGGAACTGGCACCTTTGCGCCAACGGGGAATCCTGATTGTGGGCAGCGGCAACATTGTGCACAACCTGGCACTGATTACCTTCGAGGAAAAAGCGTATGACTGGGCTGTTGAGTTTGACGACCAGGCTAAGCGCCTTATAACGCAAAATGACTTCAACGGATTGGTGCATTACGAGAAACTGGGTGAAGCGGCGCGCCTCGCCATTCCTTCTGAAGAGCACTACCTGCCTTTACTGTATACACTGGCATTGAAAAACGAGTCGGAACCGATGCGCTTTTTCAACGAACAGATCACAATGGGTTCATTGTCCATGCGTTCTCTCTATATCGGTTCGTAGCGACGAGGCGGATTCTGGAGCCTTAACGGTCATGTATTTTCGCAGCAATACGGCGTCCGCCTCGGTGAAACCGAGTGAGCGATAAAGACCCTCTGCGCCATGCCTGACATCAGCAATGATCACCGTTCGTCCTCGCCGGATAAACTCCTGTTCCACATACTGCAATAGTTGCGTGCCAATACCTAATCCTTTAACCTGCTCGGCAACCACCAGCTCGCTTATATAACCTCGAAAACCAACGTCGTGTGCACAGATGAAACCCACCACTTCGTCGTCCTGGTCCCAGACAAATGCCATGCCCTCTGACGCTCGGATACCCTGCTCCACGGTATCCTCGTTCCATGACGCCTGCCAAAAACCAGGCACGGATTTCATGAGCACAATAATGCTGGGTATATCCTGGAGTGTCGCTATCTGTATCATGTTTGTCTCGTATGATTAGCAGGAGGCATGACGCCACCTGGAGCAGGTTTGACGCTATGATTCATTATCACCGAAAACACAGAGCGGTGACCCCACTGGTATATTCATTTGTGTGGACGGATATCATGGGGTGGTTAGCGGGCGCATGGGTAACCCGTTCAGGAGATCCAGGTATGGACATTCCACTGAGTGCTGAGGTTCAGTGCACCGATGGATACGCGGGGCATTTAACGCACGTGGTGTTGAACCCTATCAACCGCCAGATTACGCATATTGTCATTCGTCCCGATGCTCTGTTAAGCATCGTCGATCATCTGGTGCCAGTGAACTTGATCGCCGACTCGCAACCCAACCGAGTACGACTACATTGCACGCTGCAAGAACTCGCTGGCATGCCCGAGTTCACGCAGGTCGAGTTCTTGCCGTATGAGGGAGGCCCACGTGTTTTATCGTGGCCATTTGCAGAACCTATGGAGCCCATACCCCTGACGTACAAACGTATTCCACCGGGTGAACTGGCGATACGGCGAGGTGACCAGGTTCAGGCTACCGACGGTCATATTGGCCGGGTGGATGAGTTTCTGGTTGATGGAGCCAGCGGTGCCATTACTCACTTGATTATGCGTGAGGGCCATCTGTTAGGTCAGCGAGATGTAACGATTCCCGTATCCAGCATCAATCGTATCGAGCCCGGAGCAGTTTACCTGACCTTGAATAAACAGGGCGTCGAAGCATTACCAGCGGTTCCAGTGCGACGTGGCAAATAACACCATGCCGAGCCAACATCGTAACGCGCAACTTGGTCACACCTCCCGTGCAGCCTTTACGGTGATACCTTGATCCGCGTCCATCCAGGGACAGAGCTTCATGTTGATGATGAGATATGGACTCGGATGGGTTATCTTTCATCTATG
>JAJYKL010000027.1 GCA_021788625.1 Chloroflexota bacterium | reverse complement strand
GGTACCCGAGGGATGGCTGGTAATGGACTTCGTGCCTGGGCAAACGCTATCGAACGTCTTGCAGCAGACAGTGGATCTCCTCACTCGCGGGATCTTGCTGCATGACTTCGGCCATGCATTGGCAGAACTGCACTCCACCCCTGCACCCAAAGGCCTGCCGGTATCTGGGGCGGACTGGTTGGGGGAAAAGCTGGATGAAGCCAGCGAGAACCTTGATCGCTATAAAGTCGACGGAACCGCTGAGTTACTTGCGCAATTACGCCAGGATCGTCTCGCAGCAATCACGCCCGCATTGATCCACGGTGATTGCACTATCGACAATGTCCTGGTGGGTGGCAGTCGAATCAGCAGTTTCATCGATTGGGCTGGCGGCGCAATGGGTGATCGTCGCTACGACCTGGCTCTGGCAACCCGACCTCGACGCGAAGCATTTAGCGCACGACGCGCCTCGGATCTGCGAGCATTCTACGAAGGTTACGGTGCTGCGTCAATCACGCAGTCCGAGTACGACTATTTCAACAGACTATACGAATTCTTTTAATAAAGCCAAAAGGATAGTTATAAACACATGCCTGACACACCTACTCCATCCCTGCCCTGTGGCTTTCGTGCGGCGGGTGTCGCCGCGAATATTAAGAAAACAGGCCAGCCCGATCTGGCTCTGATTATGAGCGATCGTGAATGTTCTGGGGCAGCGCTGTTCACCACGAACAAAGTGAAAGCGGCTCCCGTAATGCGTGATATGGCTATCATGCAGGATCACGCCTCGACGCTCCGTGCGTTGGTTATCAATTCAGGATGCGCCAACGCCTGCACCGGTGAACAGGGACTGCGCGACGTGGACGAAACAGCACAGCTGGTAGCCAGTGCATTGGGCGGCACGGTCACTGCGGAGCAGGTCTTTGTCATGTCAACGGGCGTCATCGGTGTTCCCTTGCCCATGGATCGTCTGCGCGCTGCGATACCGCTGGCTGCGAGCGAGCTGGATACGTTAGGCCTGTTGCGTACGGCACACGCGATTATGACCACCGACACCGTGCCAAAGGTTGCTTCCAAGCAAGGTCGTATCAATGGCAACACTTTTACAGTGTCTGGCATTGCCAAAGGCTCTGGCATGATTCACCCTAACATGGCAACGATGCTCAGCGTTGTAATGACGGACGCTGCCATCAGTGCGGATCAACTGCGCCTTTTGTTGTCCAAGGCTGCTGACCTTTCCTTTCACAGAATTAGCATTGATGGAGACACCAGCACCAACGACACGTTACTCATTCTGGCCAATGGCGTGTCGGGTGTAACAGTCGAGACAGAGGAACAACAGGAGCAATTCGGCGACGTGCTGAACACTGTGTGCCAGAGCCTGGCCCGGCAGATGGCTCGTGATGGTGAGGGTGCCACCAAGCTTATAACGCTGGAGATCACGGGTGCCCGCGATGAGGGTATGGCCAGCACCGTTGGACGGACGATCGCCAGATCACCCTTGGTGAAAACCGCTTTCTATGGCGAGGACGCCAACTGGGGCCGGGTGATCGCTGCAGCGGGGTACAGCGGAGAAGATGTGAATCCGCAGCTCATGTCTCTATGGTTCGGGCCGGTACTGGTATTCCAAAATGGCATACCTGCGCAGTACTCGGAGCAAGAGGCTACACAGGCTATCCAACCTCGCGAGGTGCAGGTGCGACTGGATCTGGGCCTGGGCGATGCAAGCGCCACGATCTGGACATGTGATTTGTCACATGAATATGTCACGATCAATGGCAGATATCGAACGTAGGATCGGACGCAAAACCAGACCACGCAAGACCACAGGACATCGACAACAGATCAAAAGTAAGTGTTAAAGAGTAACACCAGACCACCAATCGATACCGTCGATACAGTCGAGTAGATCAGAAATCCTATAATGTCATCATGCCATACAAAAACGTAACAGTTCCCATCAACGGTACGCCCATCACCATGCGTGATGGTGCCATGCAAGTACCCGATAACCCCATCATTCCATTTATACGTGGCGACGGCACAGGACCAGATATCTGGGCTGCCAGTGTGCGCGTGTTTGATGCCGCAGTCGAGCGGTGCTACGGAACACGACGCCGGATACACTGGATGGAAGTCTTCGCTGGCGAATCCGCATTCCGCCGCTTTGGTGATTGGCTGCCGCAGGAGACGGTCGACGCATTTAACGAATTCCTGGTTGGCATTAAAGGACCTCTGACCACACCAGTGGGAAAGGGCATCCGATCTTTAAATGTCGCATTGCGCCAGCTTCTGGACCTCTATGTATGCCTGCGTCCAGTGAAGTATTTCGCTGGCGTTCCTTCACCCGTGAAACACCCCGAGAAGGTAGATATGGTGATCTTCCGTGAGAACACGGAAGACATCTATGCTGGGATCGACTTTGAAGCAGGAACTGAGAACGCCAAAAAGCTGCTTAGCTTTCTCCAGACCGAGATGCCGAAGGAGTATAAAAAAGTTCGCTTTGGTGTAGACGCGATTGAACAAATCGGCGTGGGCGTCAAACCCATATCCAGACCAGGCACTGAACGGCTTATGCGTGCAGCGATTGAATATGCACTGCGTTTCCATCGCAAGAGTGTAAACATTGTGCACAAGGGCAACATTATGAAGTTCACTGAAGGCGCCTTCCGTGACTGGTCATACCAGGTTGCCACGCGTGAGTACCGTGACCAGGTCGTCACTCAGCGGGAAAGCTGGATCATCGATAACCTGGACAAGAACCCCAATCTTAGCCCTGAGGAAAACGCACGTCTCACCGATCCGGGTTACGACATGATGACGCCAGCGCAGCAGGCAGAAATCCGAAAAGAGGTGGCGCAAACGCTCCAGCTCATGCCTGCCCTCGGTAAGGGTCAGTGGAAGAAAAGGTTGATGATCAAAGACTCCATTGCCGATGTCACGTTGCAGCAGGTGCTTACACGCCCGGACGAGTTTGATGTGATCGCCACGCTGAACCTGAATGGAGACTATATCAGCGACGCCCTGGCGGCACAGGTCGGTGGCATCGGTATTGCTCCAGGTGGAAACATCAACTACATCACCGGGCACGCGGTGTTTGAAGCCACCCATGGCACTGCTCCGAAATATGCCCATCTCGACAAGGTGAACCCGGGTTCAGTCATTTTAAGTGGCGAGATGATGCTGCGCTATATAGGCTGGGAAGAAGCCGCGGACGCCATTGTTACAGCGCTGGAGAAGACCATCACCCAGAAAACGGTGACTTATGATTTTGCGCGCTTAATGGATGGTGCCCAGGAAGTGAAGTGTAGCGAGTTCGGTACGGCTATTATCAATAACCTGTAGACAGTCCACCCGCGCCCTACGATGAATGATTCATCGTAGGGCGTGGTTAACTCTTTGAGCTTTGACTACGCGGAGCGGCCATGAGCATCGCCAGGGGGATTTTGCTTTGCAGCATGTAGAGATTGACTGGGTCGATTTGAGCCTGGCTGTCGATAATGATTCCTGTGAGGTGCACTACTACCTCGATCGCCACACCGGGCAGGTGATTTCCCTTACCGATGAGGCGCTGCAATCTGCCGAATCTATAACTGGTACATCGCCAACCTCTGATGGTATGGCTGTAGATTCGATTCAGCAGGCTATACAAGAAGCTATAAAGGTTCTGGAAAACACAGAGAATCGTTATATTCCTATCCCGCCAATTAACTCGTGCGAGAAGTACTCCGATATGGAGGAGTTCATCTCCCTGGTGAGTGACCCCAAAATCCATCATCAACTCAGACGCGCCTTATGTGGGCATGATTCCTACAACCAGTTTATGCGTATCCTGTCACAGTGCAGCACCGAGCAACAGCAGTGGTCTGCATTTCGACATCAGCGCTCATTGGTACGTTGTAACGAATGGCTGGTCAAACAGGCTATCGAACCACTAAACGCAGGGCGTCCTCCCACACTTCCGCAACCCACTGGACGTGAATCAACCAACCCGACCGCCGAACGTCAGGAGCTAATCGTTGAATTAGCACTCCTTCTGATCTACCTATCATCGTGGGAGGAAAAGAGCGCTCCCGGTATAATTGTGCGTAAGGCTTGGAAAGGTTATACTTTTAATACATTAAACGCCCTGGAGGACCGTGGACTGATACACCAGAGCCGAAAGGCCAAGTCGGTGACAATAACCGAGGAAGGTATACACTTGGCTGGCGAGCTTGATCGGCGCTTCAAGCCATAAAAACACCAGGGTTTTAACACAGATAACCATTTTGAGGTGTTACTGCGGCAATATGTATTTGTCGAAACGACAGAGACTGATATGTGCTTATTGACAACTGACCAATTGGTCGTTACACTTTAGGCGTTCCAGTTAAGTCAGTTCTCCTTTCGCCGGACTTCGGCTACAAGAACGCAGCAAACAGGAGCGTATGGCACAACAAGAGAGCCTAATAGTGGTTCAAAGTATTGCTGGTCGGGCCACAATTATGTTTGGTTAGGTGCCATAGTGCTTTGATCTCAGCACAAACGTAACTCATGATCAGATAACGTCATTCCAGCTCATAAACGATTGGTGTAAGAAGTCCACTGAGTGAAAGGAGCAAAAGGAGGTTGTAGGAGAGGAGAATCCCGAGTATTGGTCAAGGCTTATTCGAGCCAATGGTGGCGTTGTGTTCTCGCCGAGCAGAGCGATCTGCTCACAACATGAATGTCATTCGATGTCAATATAGGAGAGTTCACCATGAAAAAGCCATCGCACTTACTGAAGTACTTTGTGCTCTTGGCGTCCGCGTCGATGTTGGCTAGTGCATGCACAGGAGGTGCCACCCAGGCTCCTGCTGCAACTCAAGCCCCCGCTGCAACGACAGCGGCAACCACTGCTGCCACAGAAGGTGCAGCATCACCAGCCCCAACCACAGCCGCGGCTGCAACCAGCAAGTATCAGGAAGCGCCTATGTTGGATACGCTGGTACAATCTGGAAAGCTCCCGCCAATCGATCAGCGACTTCCCACTGAACCCTTTGTAGTAGGTCCAGGCGTTTTACTCACAACGCAGGACCTGCCTAACTGGCAGGCGGGCAAGTATGGCGGCACGCTACACTCCGCCCACGCTGTGGCAAACTGGGCGCCTGATATCTTCGTCATGATGAATGAAGACATCCTTAAGGCCCCGGGCATTGGTGTACAGGACTGGAAAGGCAACGTCATCCAGGACCTGAAGGTGTCCAATAATAACCAGGACTTCACGTTCGACATGCGCAAGGGCCTGAAGTGGTCTGATGGCCAACCGGTGACGTCTGAAGATGTGCGTTTCACCTGGGAAGACATCTACGGCAATGACAAGCTGTATCCGAATGGTCTTCCGAACATGTTCCGCACAGGTTTTGCTCCGGATGGAACCCCTGGTAAGCTTCAAATCGTCGACGACTACACTTTCAAGATCACATTCGACAAGCCATATGGTGGTTTCGTACGCAACCTGACCATCGAGGGCTGGCACGGCTACACCGACCTCATCAATCCATCACACTACCTCAAGAAATACCACATTAAGTACACCACATTGGACCAGATGAAAAATGACTTGCAGGCAAACAAGCTCACCAACGAATGGTGGAACTTGTTCAACCTCAAGCGCTGCCAAAACTGGGACATGACCAACCCGAAGTGTGTGGATTACCCTGGTCTGTATCCATGGATCCCTGCCAAGTCGGATCAGGGCATTCTCAAGTGGGTACGCAACCCCTACTTCTACATGGTTGACACCGAAGGCAAGCAACTGCCCTACATCGACACGATCATCTCGACCCAGATGAACGACGTCGAAATGGTCAACGCCAAAGTGGTGAGCGGCGATGTAGACTTCCTGCGTGAAAGCACCGCACTGGTTAAAGTGCCTATGTACAAGCAAGCCGAAGCCAAGGCTAACTTCAACACGGTGCTGTTGGACATGCACGTGGACTCCAGTGGTCTGTATCTGAATATGACCTACTCCGACACGAACTGGCAAAAGGCCTCACAAGACGTTCGATTCAGACAAGCGCTGAGCCATGCGATTAACCGTAAGGAGATAATCGATACGCTCTACTATGGATACGCGTCCATGCCGGATATTACCGTGGGCCCGCAGAATGACACCTATGACGTGGCTCTAGCCAATAAGTTACTGGACGATATGGGCCTGAAGAAGGGCGCTGACGGGTTCCGCACCTACGCGGACGGCAAGCCAGTGCAGATCCTGATCGAGAACGCTGCCGAAGCACCTGACATCGTGCCTGCCTCTGACCTGACCACTCAGTACCTGAATGCGATTGGTATCAAGACCTCTTACAAGAAGGATGAGTCCAACACATTCAGCACGCGGTGGGCTGCCAACGAAATTCAGGCGCGCGTTATGTGGAGCCATGACCAGGGCTGGGGCAACGGTTATACCGACGGTGATGTATCGGCCAACATAATGTGGGAAAACTGGCACACCACCAACGGCAAACAGGGCACTGAACCACCAGACTGGGTAAAGCAAGCCTGGAACCTTGACAAGCAGCGCTGGGCTTCGGTATCAGGCTCTGACCAATACAATAAATTGATGGAGCAGGGTCATCAGTGGGAGCGTGACAACCTGGCTTTCATCAACTACGAAGAGCATGTTAAGTATCCAATGATCGCCCGCAAGACGTTGCACAACGTTGCGCAGGCTGGATATGCCATCGCATGCAACTTCGCCGGCGAGCAATTGTGGTTCGATCAGGCTCAGTGATAAGCTATCGACTAAGCTGAGCGTTTTGGGTCACTGCCAGGTCTTACCAGGCCTGGCAGTGACCACTATTTTCAGGCGTTTCTATCGACGTCTGGGCATCGTAACTGATAGAATGTGCACATTAGAGGCTGGATGAATCTGCAAATGTAAACCAGCACCTGGCATTTATTTCCTTGTCGGGAGGAAGTACTTAAGTGTTAGCTTATATCGCACGCCGTATCGTGACGCTTATCCCCATTCTGCTGTTAATCTCGCTTGTGTCGTTCCTCGTCATTCAATTACCGCCCGGTGACTGGGTCACCCGTCAGATCAATACCTTGAAGCTATCGGGCATTCAGGTTGACGAAGGTGAGGCCATGCGCCTGACGAAAATGTATGGATTGGACAAGCCCATCAGTGAGCGTTACCTGACCTGGATGAAGGGAATTCTGTTTGATGGCAACTTTGGATGGTCATTCCAGTGGAACCAGAACGTCAATACGCTATTGGCCGCGCGAATTCCACTCACGATGGCCATCTCGATCGCTGCCCTGCTCCTTTCCTGGCTTATCTCCATCCCGATTGGCATTTACTCCGCTACGCACCAGTATTCGACATGGGATTACATTTTCACCTTTATTGGGTTTATCGGTCTGGCTACACCAGGTTTCCTGGTAGCGCTGATACTCGCCTGGGTGATCTTTGCCACGACTGGCTTCTCACCTCTGGGTCTGAACTCCAGTCAGTACCTTGATGCACCCGCTTCCTGGGGCAAGTTTATCGACCTGCTTAAACATCTAATCTTGCCGCTGTTCATAATCAGCTTGAGCAGTACAGGTGTAACCATCCGCGTGATGCGCGCGAACCTCCTTGATGAGCTAAAAAAGCAATATGTCATTACAGCACGCGCCAAGGGTCTGAGTGAACTGGGTTTGCTGATTAAATATCCTGTTCGCATGGCCATCAATCCGATCATCAGCACAGTGGGTTGGGTTCTGCCAGGCCTTGTATCAGGAGAAGTGCTGGTCTCGATCGTTCTCGGCATCCAGACCACAGGTCCCCTGCTGTTACGCGCCACGCTCGAACAGGATATGTATCTGGCCAGTAGTATCGTGATGATCTTGAGCACCCTGACCGTCATTGGCACACTCATCTCCGATATCTTGCTGGCCGCCCTGGATCCGCGCATTCGATATGGAGGAACGGCAAAGTGAGTGTCCAAACTGTTCCAAATCCCCAAGAGGTCGGAGGACCTATTCCTCAGAACGAGGTGAACGCACTCGAACAGCCAGAAGCGGTGCGTGACGAGCGTTTTTACTATGCTTCGCAAACCGAACTGGTATGGTGGCGTTTTAAGAAGCACAAGATTGCCATGGTGGCGAGCGTTATTTTAATCTTGTTGTATTTGTCAGCCATCTTTGCGAACTTCGTCGCGCCCTATAGCACTGATGCTCGCTGGGAAGGCCGGCAACAGGAGCCCCCAACGACGATCCACTTTTATCGCCCTGGGGTAGGCATCACCGGACCATTCATCTACCCCGTCTCGCGTAAAGTGGACCCGAAAACATTCCAGTTCAAGTTCATTCCGGATACGAGTAAGCCAATCCCCATCCAATTCTTTGCTCACGGAGAGTCATACAAATTCTTGGGCCTGATAGAGTCCGATATCCACCTGTTCGGTACAGGATTGGGCAATGAGCCGGTGCATCTGTTCGGTACCGATGACCTGGGGCGTGACCTCTTTTCTCGCACGTTCTTTGGGGCACAGGTATCCTTATCGATTGGTTTGGTTGGCGTATTGGTCAGCTTCCTGATCGGTGTATCCCTGGGAGGGTTGTCAGGCTATCTGGGTGGCATCGTCGATGAAGTGATCCAACGTATGATCGACTTTTTACTCTCCATCCCCACCCTACCAATCTGGATGGCCCTCTCTGCCGCCCTTCCACGCAACTGGTCCGTCATACAAACCTATTTCGCCATCACCATGATCCTCTCCGTAATTGGGTGGGCGGGTTTGGCACGCGTCGTACGCGGTAAACTGCTTCAGTTGCGGGAAGAGGACTATGCTCTGGCCGCGCAGGCTGCAGGTGCTAGTAAGTGGCGCATTATCACTCGCCACCTTCTACCAGGTTTCACAAGCCACCTGATCGTGTCCATCACGGTGTCGATTCCAGGTGTCATCCTGGGCGAGACCGCCTTAAGCTTCATCGGCCTTGGAATGCAACCGCCAGCCGTGAGTTGGGGCACACTGCTGCAGGACGCACAAAACATTGTTGCGGTAGCCGAGCAGCAGTGGTTGATGATACCCGCCCTGTTCGTGATTGCCACGGTGTTGCTTTTCAACTTCGTAGGTGATGGTCTGCGCGACGCCGCGGATCCCTATTCGCGATAAACCCTGGCTTGATTGGAGTAACCAGAACGATAACATCATGACAAACAGTAACAACCTGTTTATAGAAGTACGTAATCTGCAAACATACTTCTATCTCTATGAAGGAACTGTCCGGGCGGTGGATGGCGTCAGTTACAACATCGAGAAAGGTAAGTCGCTGGGGGTGATTGGCGAGAGTGGCTGCGGAAAGAGTGTTACGGCGCAATCGATCATGCGCATTGTCCCCACGCCTCCCGGGAAGGAGGTAGGGGGTGAGGTGCTGTTGCATCTGCAGGGACCGAACGGCCCGCAAATTGTGGATGTCCTAAAGCTAAAGGCAGATAGCGAGCAGATGCGCGCGATCCGGTGGAAGGAAGTCGGTATGATTTTTCAGGAGCCGATGACGTCCTTCAGCCCGCTCTTTACCGTAGGCAACCAGATCATCGAAGCTATCTTGCTGCACATCCCTGGCACCACCAAAAAGGCGGCTCGCCAGCAAGCTATCGAGCTGCTCGGCAAGGTGGGCATTCCCCAACCCACCCGCCTGGTGGATGCCTACCCTCATCAGCTAAGTGGTGGAATGCGCCAGCGCGCCATGATCGCCATGGCCCTCTCGTGTAATCCAAAACTTCTTATTGCCGACGAACCGACCACTGCATTGGATGTGACCATTGAAGCTCAGATTCTCGAACTGATTCGCTCATTACAGGAAGAATTCGGCATGGCTCTCATGTATATCAGCCACGACCTGGCTGTGGTGAGTGAAATGTCGGACGATATCATGGTCATGTACCTGGGCCGCGTAATGGAACACGCTCCGATGGAGGAGATGTTTAACAACCCGCTGCACCCCTACACCCAAGCACTATGGAGGTCCATTCCTAAAATAGAAGGACCCCTGGCCCGGTTGCAAACGATCAGCGGCGGTCTGCCCAATCCATACCTGATTCAGAAGGGTTGCCCCTTCTTCTCGCGCTGTGAAAAGCGCATTCCGGGTCTATGTGACGGAGCGCGCCCACCCCTCATTGAGGTGTCCCCCTCCCATACAGTGAGCTGCTTCCTGTATGATTCACAAGCCCGGAGTAAAGTGCCTACTGAGCAGCCAAATGCCACTCAACAGAGTGCAACGCAACAGAGCGGTGTTTCATGACCACAATGACAAGCCCAAACCATGCCGAACAATTGAGTGCGATTGCCCAAATGGAGCCGCTCCTGGAGGTGAAAGACCTTAAGAAGTACTTTCCAATCCAGGCAGGATTCCTGAAACACACTGTCGGCTATGTCAAAGCAGTTGACGAAGTAAACATCACGGTACAGGCTGGTGAGACATTAGGTGTTGTCGGTGAGAGCGGCAGCGGTAAGACGACCTTGGGCCGCACTATCATCCGACTTTACGAACCGACAGGGGGTGACGTACTGCTGCGTGATGGCAATCGCGTCCTGAATGTGTTCGAGCTGGACAGCAAACAGATGCACATTTTCCGACGCAATGCACAAATGATCTTCCAGGATCCCTATGCATCACTCAACCCCCGCATGAACGTGTTGGAAACGGTTGGCGAACCTCTCCTGGTGAACAATATCGCCAAGGGTAGGGATTTGGAAGAGCGTGTCGCCAAGGTGATCCAACAGGTGGGGCTGCGCGTGGAACACCTGCGCAGATTCCCGCATAGCTTTAGTGGCGGCCAACGCCAGCGCATTGGCATCGCCCGAGCACTGGTAGTGAATCCCAAGTTAGTCGTGGCCGATGAACCGGTCTCGGCGTTGGATGTGTCCATCCAGGCGCAGATACTCAACTTGCTCAAAGACTTGCAGGCGCAATACCAACTGACTTACATCTTCATTTCGCACGCCATGAGTGTCATCCGCTACATGAGCGACCGAATTGCCGTCATGTATGCTGGTAAGTTGGTAGAGCTGGGACCGAAACAGGATATCCTCAGTCATCCGCTACACCCTTACAGCGAAGCGTTGCTTTCTGCTGTACCGAAGACCACGCAACGTCGCAAGCGCATCGTGTCGAGAGGTGAGGTACCAGACCTGGGTAACCTGCCCGCGGGGTGTGTATTCCATCCACGTTGCAAGTACGCCACCGAACAGTGTCGCACCGCGATTCCCCATTTACGCACCATCAGCCCTGGCCGCACGGTCAGTTGCCACCTTGCTGACACACTTGCTCTGGAAGGGATCTAGAGCGGCCGTACCTGCCCAGGCTCATCGGCTTGGGCAGGAATTTGGTCAGGTGCAAGGATAGGCGCGTTTACCGACGTGAAGACAGGTCATGCGGGTTCATTCTGCATGATCAGTTTGTCCAGTGATGCAGCAAGACTTGGCTCGCTTACGGTGAACCCTCAGGAATGGAGTCAGGGGTGCTAGGGCACTGTCTGGCTGTGCCATCGTGGAACAGGTGCAGTCCAGCAGTGAGATCAGTACCCGAATCACTGCAGGCATGCGTATCATGGTTAAATAGCGTACACAACGAGGTCCCATCGAAAGCAGTTCCGGGATAGTGCAGCATAGACGAAAGAAGGTACACGCATGACGTTTTTTATCACATTAGCCCTACGGAGGTTAAGAAGTCGAGTCGCCCTCACCGCGTTACTGATCTTCAGTATTGCACTCACTGTTGGCGTGTTGGTTTGCGTACCGGTATTCAGCAATGCCGTCAGTATGAGCTTGATGGAGCAGGAGCTCAGCAATCGTGCCCAGCGTTATGGCCGGCCTGCATTTGCACTGCGCGCATATGTATTACCCCAAGGTATCCAGGTAAGCATCAAAGATGCCCTGGCTCGCCGGGATTGGCTTGCCGGCTTGATTAATCAGTATATACACCTACCAATCCGCTCCTCGTATGTGCAGGTTGAAAGCCGCTCCTTGCACCTGCGACCGATCAAAAACGACCCGGCTAACCGGCATCAGCAGGACGAAATCGACATGATTCGTCCACTCTATGTTCCTGATATCGAGCAGCATATAAAAACTGTCTCCGGTACTGCGTATGGCGTGCGGCCTGCCAACGTACCAGCCGGTACATTAGTGATTTGGCTGGAAAGCCATTACGCCAAGGCGATGGACTTGCAGGCTGGTGATAAGTACACCCTGGGTGAAACGGATATGAGCAGCGCGGATCGCATCCCTACACTGGTCGCGGGCCTGTGGGAGGCATCCAATACAATGGATGACTTCTGGTATCGCGATGCGATTGGTGACTACGCCCAAACAGCTCTGGTTACCCGTGCGGACTTTGAGTCACTTCTCTATCCCCACAACCCTGGACAGACGAGTTTCGTTTTCTGGTACTTCCTGCTCGATGAACGTAAATTGAACCTTTCGCAGGGCGACATGTATCTGGATGGCCTTACAGAGTTTATCACGACCGTTCAGAAAAATATCGCCAATGGCAAAGTGGACGTATCGCCCATTGAAGAGCTGACCATTGCGAAACAGCGCAAAGAATCGTTGACTCTCATCCTAACTGGATTCGCCGCGCCTTTGCTGGTGATGCTGGTGTATTTTGTCGTATCCATGTCTACGATGGCAGCACAGTTCCAGCGTCGTGAGATCGCGTTACTGTCCAGCCGGGGTGCCACCCGAACACAGGTACTGTTACTTATCCTGCTGGAGTCATTCTTTATACTGGCCACTGCACTGCCACTGGGATTGCTGATTGGCCTGGGCATGGCTACGCTGATGGGATACACCGTCAGCTTTTTACAATTTGAGTCCCGAGCGCCTCTACAGGTGTACATTGAATCTGCAGACTGGCGTATGATCACAGCCGGATTGATGGTAGGGGTAGTCGCACGGCTGTGGGCTACCTGGCGCGCCAGCCGCATTAGCCTGGTGGCATATGAGCGCCAGCGTGCCAGAATCGTGCGGACGACCACAACCGCTCGTATCGCAATTGTCCTGATCCTGGCTGGCGTAACCTACTACGCCTTCCGACAACTGACCTTGAAAGGGACGTTGGGATTTGTCAGCTGGAATGTGGATAGTCCATCCAATGACCCACTATTGCTGGCTGCTCCCACTCTGTTCCTCTTCGTCGGGCCTCTCGTCGCAGTCGAGCTATTTATCTTTCTAATGCGTCCGATCGGTTGGATCAGCAAGATCCTCCCTTCTTATACAGCCTACCTGGGCCTTACCACCCTCGGGCGCGAGGGCAGCCAATACCGCGCCCCGGCCTATCTGCTGGTGCTTTGCCTGACACTGGGCGTGTTTTATGCCTCGGTGGCCAAGAGCGCGGATATCTGGTTGGTGGAGCGGCGTAAGTATGAGGTCGGGTCCGATTTAACCTTTGTGCCACAGGTCAAAAAGCAACAGGGAGGCCCACCGGTGATAGGCAATGTCTCGGCAACGGATGACACACAGAGCACCTCCATATTGCCGTTGAGCCAATATCAGAGCATCCCAGGCGTTGCACATGTATCGCTGGTAGGCGACTTCACAGCAGCGGATTCGTCGCAGAGTGCCGATTTGACAGACATGCGTGTTCTGGCAATCGACCGCCTTACATTCCCTCAGAGCTCGTATTATGAGTCCAGTTTTGCTCCCCACTCACTGGGTGAGATGCTGAACCGGCTGGGTATCCAGCAGAACGGTGTCATCGTTCCGCGATCTGTTCTAACTGCCACCGGCCTTTCGGTGGGCGACCCAATCGATCTGGACCTGTTCCTGGACAAAGCAGAGGACTATAAACTGCACTTTAAAATCGTGGATACCTATGACTACTTCCCGACAGTCTATTTCGATAAACCTAGCGTGATCATCGATGCCAATTACCTGGACTCAGAGATCGGTGGCGCCTTCCCTGCCAGCATCTGGATGCGTCTGAATCCCGGTATCGATGCCGAGACGGTGCTTACGCAGGTGGAGAAAATGGGAGTGGACCCAGTACACCCCATGGATCTGAACGAGATCATTCATACTGATCAGCAGAAACTGGAACATGTAGGGATGTTTGGGCTGCTGTCAATTTCGTTCGTGGCTGGCGCCCTGCTGGCTGTCGTCGGCATTCTGGTGTACTGTTTGTTCGCCTTGCTGGAGCGTTCTCAGCGCTTCGCCGTTATGCGCGCAATGGGAATGCGACGGCGGGAGGTGGTTGGTACCGTACTATTGGAATACACCCTCATGCTACTCTATTCGGTGGTGGTTGGGATTGGGCTGGGAATTTTAGCGGCCCGTGTCTACGTACCTTATTTCCCTGTAACTGATAACCCTGGGATACCCATCCCCCCCTTCCAGCCATATGTCGATTGGCAACGCGCTTCATGGATGGCGATTGCCATATCGATCGCATTGGTTTTGATAATAAGTAGCATCGTGATCCGTGTCGCACGAGCCCGCATCTTCGAGGTGCTACGCATGGGCGGCTGGGAATAGGGGCGCACCAGAGTACGCGAAAACGGTAACCTCACAGGTTGGGCACCTGTGAGGTTTCTTTCACCAGATCATCAACCTTTGGCTGTCAACAGAGCCACACTAGCGATTTGCACACCGTAAGATAAACCGAGAACGATGGCCAGGATGACGATCAGACGGGCTACACGTGGCCAGAAATTGTGTCTCGTCAATCCCGTGCGCAAGAGGTATTCCATGACCAGGATGGAGATCAGTGCAACGATTCCGAAGGTAAAGATGGTTGCATCATTTACGACGATAAGTGTACGGGGGTCGATGGGCAGTAGAAAGACAGGAGTCAATAAATTAGCGCGAACCTGCATCGCCAGGAAAATCGTCGCCACGGCCATGCAAAGCCATATGGCATAACACACTACGTACTGCATAATGGAGGGTTGATACAACTGATCAATTCGCCTTGTCATATAGATATTATCCTAGTACATATTATTAGCGCACTAGCTTTGAGCAACCTTAATAAACACCAATCTGTAAATGTGAACAAATCTGGATGTTGCGCATATGATACACCAGCAAACTGTTTTGCCGAAACAGTAAGTATTTTTATTACATGATTGACATTTGACCAGAGCATCGGTACACTTTAACATGTTACCATTGGCTAGGAGATCGCATAGTGTCGAGGAGTGAATGGCATAAAGAGCAAGCCTATCAGAAGTGCCTGCTCGCCCGTGTGGGTGATGGCTCAAAGCACTGGCTGCACAATCTGCAAATACCCATGCCGATGGAAGACGCAATCTCTCCACAGAACACACATACTCCCGCCCACGCTGTGAAAAGTACCAGAGTTTAGCAATACTCCGGGGACACCAAGGAGGTGAATCAGCCCAGATTAGAAAATAGATATCAATAAGATCCAGTACGTCGTACGCATCGTTCTACATTGTGTTATTGCGAGGAGACAGGGGTAAGGCCCCACAACGAACAGGAGAAATGCCATGTCTCGAAATCGCGTTTATGGTCGAATATCTGTGCTAGTTGCTACGATAATGGTGGCAAGCGCGTGTACTGGTGCTTCCACAAGCCAACCCACTTCTGCCCCTGCCGCAACGCAGGGGACACAAGCCACTCAGGCTCCTGCGGCGACACAAGCCCCCGCCACAACGCAGCCCTCTCAACCCGGTGTCGTTAAGGATGTTCCACGCAATCAGACGTATGTTGTCACTCTTTGGTCTGACACGGGTGGTGCAATTCCAGCGTTTGATAACTGGAATCCGCTCATGAATGCTGGCAATGCCCTACGCGGCAATGGTGGTAACGCGGGCATGTCCGAGGCTCTCTTCTATCGCAACCTGAACGATGGAACTGAAATTCCATGGTTGGCTGAGAAGTATAGCCACAATGCCGATTTTACCCAGTGGACGATCAATCTACGTAAAGGCGTGGAATGGTCTGATGGGCAACCGTTTACATGCACGGATGTCAAGTACACCATCGATACAACCATCGCTGGTGCCCCAGACATGAACCAGTCGTCGTACTTCAAGACGTGGACTAAGCAGGTAAGCTGCACAGACGATTACACCGTGGTAATCGACTTGAATAAGCCCAACTCACGCTATATGTACCCGCTGGTTATTGGTTGGGAATACCACTTCGCCATTGTGCCCGAGCATATCTTCAAGAACCAGCCAGACCTCAAGAAGTTCACATTCTATGATCTGTCCAAAGGCTGGCCAGTGTTCACGGGACCCTACCATGTAGTGTCCGCATCGGGCACGCAAATCGTTTTGGACGAACTGGATCATTGGTGGGCAGTGAAGACAGGCTTCCAAAAGCAGATGCCAGCTCCCAAGCGCATCATCGTCATACCATTTGGTAGTGACGAGGCGATGGCTGAAAAGTACATCACCAACCAGATCGACTACGGTGGACCGCTTCTGATCGGCACCTACCTGGCAGCTTATCAGAAAAATAACAAACTGATCCCCTGGTTTAAGAGCGGTAAAATACGCGGTGCACCAGATGGCTGCTTGTACGATCTGATGCTAAACAACGATCAACCAATCTTCAAAGATAAGAACGTGCGCCTGGCACTTAATTACGCCACCGACCGCAAGAAGCTGGTTGACCTGGCTTATCTGGGAAGCACTGCGCCAGAGGTTGTACCCTTCTCACGCTACATTTCGAACTGGGTCACGGGCGACTTAAAGACCACAATCGATAGTTATGATCGGGGCACGCCCAGCGCCCAAAAAGTGGAACAATACATGACGGCTGCTGGATACACGAAGAACTCCAGCGGTATGTGGACCAAGGATGGCAAGACCGCAAAATTCGTTATCCGCACACCCAACTGGCTGGCTCCTATCGGCCCTGTTCTGACCCAGCAATATACCGATGCCGGATTTGATGTAACTGAGAGCCCGGACCGCACGAACTCAACGGGTAACGAGGTTATTGCCGGAACCTATGACGCAATGGTCTACGTGTTCTGTGGCAGTAACTTCGACCCCTGGGATACCTTGCAGGGCTTTAACAGCAAGTACTATGCACCGATCGGCACCAACAACACGAACGGTATGTACGGCTGGCGTTACAAGAATCCTGCGATGGACGCCGCGACAAGTACCATGGAGAACATGATCCCCAACAAGGATGATCCAAAGTACATGGCCCAGGTCATTGCCGCGACAAAGATATATCTGGAAGATATGCCGACTATCGTCCTGGCTGACGAATTGCACGTCATCCCTGGGAACTATACCTACTGGACAGGTTATCCAAACTCAGATGACCCGTACGTAGCACCATTCCCCTGTTGGCGCGATATCTTCTTGATGACGTTGAAGCTCCGACCAGCCCAGTAACTTTCTCGTGCAAAAGAGGGCAGCAACGAGTGCTGCCCTCTTTCAGTCCGCATTAAGGAGGGCTTGATGCTTCGGTACATCGGCCAGAGATTTCTCCAGTTCTTTTTGATCATCTTCATAGCGAACTCACTCACCTTCCTGCTACCGCGTGTCATCCCCGGCGACCCTATCCAGGAAGCATTGCAGGTTAAGGCTGCAGCCGCCGGTACACAGAATGTCGATATACAAGCCTGGGTTAAGTCCTACAACCAGAAATTTGGTCTCGACCAGCCGCTGTGGAAGCAATATATCAATTATTGGAATGATCTGATCCATCTGAACCTGGGATATTCACTTTATGATTATCCCGCTACCGTGGCATCAAAGATTCTGGCTGCTATTCCATGGACCCTCGGATTTATGTCTGTAGCGATAATCTTTGCGTTTATTGTTGGTTCGGCACTTGGGGCACTGCTCGCTTGGCCAAACTCCCCTCGCTTCATGCAAGGTTTGGTCCCATTACTCATGGTCATTTCGGCCATACCTTTTTACCTGTTCGGGTTAGCATTAATCTGGGTCTTTGCGGTGCAATGGGGTATTTTGCCTTCAGGCGGTGGTTACGATCCGATTTTGATCTTGCGCTGGGATTGGAAAACAGCCGCCAATATCCTCAGGCATGCGATCTTACCCGCACTGGCTTTGGTCTTGTTTGGGGTTGGTTCATGGGCGCTCAGTATGCGCGCTACGCTGGTGACGGTACTGGGTGAAGACTACATCACCTTTGCCCAAGCCAAAGGATTGCCTGATCGTAACGTGTTCATGAGGTATGGAGTCCGCAACGCACTACTTCCCCAGGTAACGGGATTGGCGATCGCTTTCGGTCTCATTCTGGGCAGTGGTGTGATCATCGAGTCGATCTTCAACTATCCTGGAATCGGGAATTTGATTTTCGCCGCCATCAGCGAGAAGGACTACTTCGTCATAAATGGCACCGTGGCGATCATGGTGTTATGCGCGTCTACCGCGCTCCTGATCGTTGATCTTATCTATCCCCTCATCGACCCGCGTATTCGTTACGGGAAGTAAGTCAGAGAGAGAACAAACGGAAGTGGACGCCTCGATTTTTCACCAATTGAACACCAGACGCCGGAGGACAGAATGGCCGCTGTGAAACGTGGTTTGTTTCGGAACACGAAGCTAAATCCCAGTTTGATCTTTGGAGCTGCGATCCTCATCTTCATCGTGGCTGTTTCGTTTGTGGGACCTGTTGTGGTGAACCAGAAGATGGCTCGTGTGGGGGCTGTGGATCCCAACCTGGCGCCCACCGCGCAGAATGTGTTCGGCTCTGATTCGCAGGGGCGTGATGTGTTCACCACATTGATTTTGGCTGTACCGCCCACCCTGCGCGTCGGCTTGATCGCTGGCTTGATCAGCGTTTTTCTCGGTTTGTCCCTGGGACTTGTCGCAGGCTTCTTTGGTGGATGGGCGGATTGGCTGATCCGCACTTTTTCGGATGTCTTGATGGCCATCCCCTCAATCGCCTTTATGATATTGGTCGTGGCGCGCATGGACCGCCCAAATATCGTGGTGGTATCGGTGGTCGTCGGCTTTCTCACCTGGTCCGGCACGGCCCGCGGCATCCGTTCAATGGTGCTTACGATTCGAGAGCGCAGTTACACAGCCGTGGCGCGCGCCAATGGTGAGACCGAACTCGAAGTGTTATTCCGTGAGGTAATGCCTAACCTGTTACCTCTGATGCTGGCAAGCTTTATCGGCGCAGTAACGATGGGTATTGCCACCGTCATGGCTTTGGAGGTACTTGGCCTTGGGAACAATGTGATTCCTACTCTGGGTATGATGATTTTCTGGTCACAAAGGTTTAGCGCGGTGCTGCGTGGCATGTGGTGGTGGTGGGGTCCACCTATTGTAGTGATTGCGCTTATCTTCATTGGTCTGTTTTTCGTTTCCTTTGGATTGGACCGCTATCTCAACCCCGCCATTCCCATCAACCGGGCACGCGCCCGGGCCCGGCGAGCCATCCAGCCTGGTAGCACAGCTACGAGTATTTCACGGGGTGCCGTGCTGGAAGTGAAGAACCTGAAAGTCATTTACGAAACGGCTGCTGGTGTAGTCAAGGCCGTGGATGATGTCTCCTTTGCACTACGGCCAGGCGAGCGCATGGGTTTGATCGGCGAGTCAGGTTCCGGAAAAACTACCATGGCCACGGCGATGATGCGCCTTTCGCGCCCACCGGCCTACATCGTAGGGGGACAGGTTCTACTTGATGGCCGCGATTTGCTGCAAATCTCCGATCGCGATGTGAATCGGATTCGCCTGAAAGATATCGCCTTGATGCCACAAGCCGCCATGAATTCGCTCAATCCGGTTATGCGTATTGGACCCCAGATTACCGATGCCATATTATTCCACATGGGACGCATGTCCAAGCAGAAGCTTGACGATATGGTCGGCCAGGCTTTGACAAAAGTGGGGCTCAAGCCCGCGATCGCACGCCGCTTCCCACACCAATTAAGCGGCGGGATGAAACAACGCGCGGCCATGGCTATTGCCACCATCCTGCACCCCAAGGTCATCATTGCGGATGAACCCACCAGTGCGCTGGACGTGGTGGTCCAACAGCAGGTGATGTCAACCATGGGACGGCTCCAGGAGGAGCTGGGAGCAGCAGTCGTCCTTATTGGTCACGACATGGGTCTTATCACTCAGTTTTCCGACACCATAGGCGTGCTTTATGCAGGCAAGCTGGTTGAGCGAGGCAGCGTGCAGGACGTGCTGGCCAACCCCTACCACCCCTACACTCGCCTCCTGATTGATAGTTTGCCTTCGCTGGATGGGAAACATGCCCTGGTCAGCATTCCAGGCCTGCCACCTGAGTTGCTCAACCTGCCCAGCGGCTGCACCTTCCACCCACGTTGCCCACTTGCTTTCGAACGATGCCGCTCCGAGGCTCCTGCGGTACAGGAAATGCAAGGCGGGCGGCAAGTAGCGTGCCACCTGTATCCAGAACATACAGAGTTACCTTCCATGCATATCAAGCTGGATGGTGTGGAAGCTACCGAAGTGCCGTACGCCTAGTCTGAGATACCTGAAGGAGAAACTGGAATGGCGAATTTGCTCGAAATGAAAAATGTAACGAAGATCTTTGGGGGCAGCGTTATAGGTCACGATGATTCAACCGTCGCCGTGGATAATGTAACGCTATCCATCCTGGATGACCACCCCACCATCATCGCCATCGCTGGGGAAAGCGGTAGCGGGAAGACAACGCTTTCATTATTGATGCAGGGACAGATTGCCCCTACATCAGGTCAGGTCTACTATCGCGGGAAGAATCTTGTGAAAATGAGTGCAGATGAGAAAATGCAATTGCGTCGCGAGGTTCAACCAATCTTCCAGGACCCCTACGCAGCCTACAATCCATTTTATCGAGTGGATCATGTGCTGCAGACACCTATTAAACACTTTGGCCTGGCGAAGACCAATGCAGAGGCAAATCAACGAATTATAGAAGCTATGGAGATGGTTGGTCTCCGTCCCGCTGAGACATTGGGACGTTATCCTCATCAGCTCAGTGGTGGGCAGCGACAACGCTTGATGGTGGCTCGTGCGCTTTTATGTCACCCCCAGATGATCATGGCTGACGAACCCGTCTCGATGGTAGACGCGTCCCTGCGTGCTACCATTCTGGCCAGCCTGAGCAGGCTGAAACAGGACTTTGCCATCTCAGTCGTGTACATTACCCATGACTTGACCACCGCCTATCAAATCGCTGAGAATATCATCATCATGTACTCTGGTTCAGTTGTCGAGACCGGCACAGTCGATCAGGTGATTCGCAACCCGAAGCATCCCTATACACAGCTACTGGTTGCATCCATCCCCCTGCCAGACAAGAGCAAAAACTGGGGAGGACGGGAAGCTGAGGATTCATCCCAGGTTGCCCGTAAAGCGGGTGGCTGCAAGTTTGCCAACCGCTGTCCATTGGTGATGGAGCAGTGCTGGAGCAGCAAGCCGCCTCTATACACCACGGACGAGAATCGCGCAGTGAGTTGTTTCCACTATAACAATAACCCCGTCATGTCATCCCCTGATGTTTCGACGGTCTTCCGCTGATAGCTTCCAGATGTTCCTGCGGGTTTGTGCAGCGCAATGTGATTAAAGTGTCTTGCAGGTAGCAATAAGGATCCTGGCAGTCATGATGATTGCTCATCCTGAGCCAGTCGTCCTTCGACTGGCTCAGGATGAGCATGGTGAGCCGGTCGAACCATCGCTCGACAAGCTCAGGCTAAATACCCAATACCTTGCATTCAGTCACAAGCTGCTCTAAAGGCTAACCTGCGGGGACTTATTGTCCGCACTATTCATCCAGCTCTGCTAGCGATAAATCTGTTGGCATGGCAGCCGGGCGCGTGCAGGTACTGGCAACCTCGATGTGCCTGCCCTCGCGTGAGGCATCGATGATGCTATGCATGACATCCAGCACATGATACGCCAGCTCGCCGCTGGCGCGATGAGGGCGCCCCGAGCGGATTGCAGTAGCCATATCAGCTAAGCCCAAACTGCGGCTGTTTTCGGCTCGCAAAGGCAGCAAGGGTACATCATCCCATGTCTTGGTTGCTGGCTTCCACAACCGGACTGGACCGCCGAAGGTATTGGGATCCGGCACACTAAGGGTGCCTTCGCTTCCGTAAATCTCAATGCGGGGCAATTGATGCGCCCAGACATCGAAACTGGTAATGAGGTTTGCGACCACTCCATTTGCAAAGTCCATTACCCCAACAATATGCGTGGGAATCTCAACCTTGATCTGGTTACCTTTCTTGGGTCCACTGCCAATGGTTCTCTCGGAAAAAGAGATCTGCGCCGAACCTGTGACGCGGGATATGGGCCCTAGCATGCTTACGAGTGCTGTAACATAATATGGTCCCATGTCAAACATTGGTCCACCGCCAGGCTGGTAAAAAAACTCAGGATTAGGATGCCAAGGCTCTGGCCCACGACCAAGCATGAAAGCCGTCGCTCCAATGGGCTTGCCAATGACACCATCATCGATGAGTTTGCGACACGTCTGTAGTCCCGCGCCCATGAACGTGTCCGGTGCGCACCCAACGCGCAGGCTGTGTTCCGCTGCGGTATTTAATAGTTCCTGCGCCTCAGAGCGCTGCACCGCCAGTGGTTTTTCGTTATATACATTCTTTCCTGCTTTGAGTGCTCGCAGGGCGACCCCCGCATGGACCGCTGGTGGAGTCAGATTCAGCACAATCGAGATATCTGGATCCGCCAGGAGTTTTTCGACCGAACTCACGCAAGGCACGCCATACTCTGCAGCTTTCGCCTTGGCCAGTTCGGGGATTGCATCAGCACAGGCTGTTACATCCAGGATATCAAATGTCCTGGCAACCTTTAGGTACGTACCACTGATATTGCCACATCCAATCACGCCAATTCTGGTTTTGTCCATGTTGTACTCCAGACCATACTATGTCTCAGATTTGTCGGATGCGCAAGACAAGGACCAGAGGATGCTGCATGTCATGAAACGGTCAGGTGGAACGGGTGGATTTTGCGGGCATATTATGGCAGACGGCATTATCATTAAGTTGATAAGAATAGATGCATTGGGTGCCACACCAGATGAGCTGCTGGAAGGTGTGGCGGTTTGGCCTCCTACAGGAGACCGAGGAATTAACAAGATGAGCACTACTGACGAAGGGAAGGTGCATACTTCGGAGAGTGAGCCGCACCATGTGGGGAGTGAAGCGAGTCAACAACTCACGCACGTCGATGAACTGAAGGGTAAACCCGTCATCAGCATTAGTAATGGCGCCAGAGTTGGGGCTGTGGACGACGTGGCTATAGACCCGGAAAGCAAACGAGTCGCAGCGCTCATCATGTCCACGGGAACCATGTTCCAACGTGACGTCGTAGGCATTCCCGCAGATCATGTTCAGGTATGGGGTAAAGATGCAATTCTGGTCAGGGATGCAGACGTGCTCTATCGCGGCACAAACTGGCCACCTGAGCGTGCCCATTGGGTTCATGCACTCGATCGGTTCAAGGGCACATCTGTCATCAGCACGGACGGCCGCCGCTTGGGACAGGTTTCCAACATCCTTCTCGAGCCGGGCGGTATACTGGCCGGCTTCACCATTGGGCAGAGTTCAGTACCCAATCCATTGAACAGAGGTGGGGGCACACAGGCGATTTTCGTGGGCGCCGCTTCAATAAAGACCCTGGGGCGCGATGTAGTGATTGTCGATGCCGAGCTGCTGGCAGCTGCTGAACAAACTACAGAGGACCAGAATGCCCCTGCACAAGAAGCTACCACGCCACCCCAGCCGAGCGAGTCAGAAAATCACAGCGAACCCGCTGCACCAACCAGCACACAGCCCTAACTTCAGGCTTTTGGGGTAGTCCTTTTAGGTAGAGTTGGATGCACGACAAGGCTGCCCCAGCCCTTGTATCGGTTAAGTCAGGCGCTGCCTGCTCGGCAGCGCTGTTCATGACGCCGGCCACGCACGTTTATACGCGGCAATGATGCGATCCCACATTTGCTCCGCATCATGGTCCAGCGTCTGCCGTGATGGATCTGCACCGAACCACGCAAGAGATCGGCGCACCCCCTCGCACCACGGCACGGTGGCCATGAAGTCTGGCACGAATCGTTTGATCTTGCCGTTGTCGAAAACCACGCTATATATCTTGTCACCGATCAGGCTACCATACGATGATGGATCATAGGCAGCAATCAGATCGGATGGAATGTGCACCAGATTGGGAATCACGCCTATGGCATGAGCCAGTTCGGCATAAATCTGATTCCAGGTCAACACCTCATCGGAAGTGATATGAAAGGCATGACCGATCACCTGTTCGCGCCCCAGTATACCGATCAGTCCCCTGGCAAAGTCGCCATTCCATGTTAAAGGCCAGAGTGAAGTACCATCGCCAGGTACGATAACCGGTTCTCCTCGCATCATACGAGCTACGATCGTCCACGGGTGCTGCCAGCTACCCGTGATTAATGGAATTTGACTGGGGCCATAGGTCAGTGATGGGCGAATAATGGTTATGGGGAACCCGCGCTCACGATATTCGCGCATCAGGCGCTCCTCGCAAGCGATTTTATTCTGGGAGTAAGTCCAGTGTGGGTTGGCTAATGGAGTATCTTCTGTTATGAGGTAATAGTTTGGTGGTTTCTGGTAAACACTGGCTGAGCTGATGAAGACGTACTGCCGTGTGATATTGGAAAACAACTCGATGTCTTCCTCCACGTCGGTGGGAGTATATGCCACCCAATCCACTATGGCGTCGAAACGGCGGCCCTTTAGAAGGTTGGCAACGGCCTGGTGGTCACCGTGGATATCACCGATGAGGACGGAAGCGTCGCGTGGAATTCCATACTTGGTTGACTGCCCGCGGTTCAGTATGGTGAGCTCGATGCCACGGTCTACAGCCAACTGCGAGCAAGCAGAGCTGATCAGCCCTGTACCACCTATGAACAGTACCTTCATCGAAGTCCTCCAGTCTCCACAGCTTGATGTTCCGCTGAGTATACCCACAACAGTCGTCTGCAAGGTGCAACGGGCATCTCAAACCCTGTGCGGAGTAATGCAAAGACAGTTCGCTCAGGTGACTATTGGTTTGATCAGGGCTGGTTCGTCATACGCGGGAGTATTGACGCGCCGCGACACGGGATACACCTGCATGTCGCCAACTACATAAGGTCTCAACATGGACTTGAGAACTTCTTCACTCATGCTATCTCTTAGCCACTCCGCCTCAAGTTCGCGGGGCAGGATGGCAGGCATTCGGTTGTGGATCGGTGAGAGTAGATCATTCGGCTCGGTGGTGATGATCGTGCAGGTACGGTATGCCAGACCTTGTGGCGACTTCCAATCCTCCCACAATCCAGCCATGGCAAACGGCTCGCCGGTCAACAGCCGCGCATACATTGGGGTTTTCGTTCTACCATCCGCCTCTTTGCGCCACTCGTAAAACCCATCTGCCAGGACCAGGCAACGCCGCTTCTTGAAGGCAGCCCGAAAGGCAGGTTTTTGTGCCAGCGTTTCACTTCGCGCGTTGATCATCTGAGCACCGATGGACGGACCTGTAGCCCAACCTGGGATGAGTCCCCACCGCACGAGCGACAGCCGGTCAGTGGACGCGTTCAACACCACAGCCACATTCTGAGTGGGAGCGATGTTGTAGCGCGGCGTAAGAGGAGCATCAGCCATGCTCAGATGGAAACGTTCCATTAATTCTTCAGGATCAACCGTTAAGGTAAATCGTCCGCACATTATAACGGCATTATAGAACTAATGTTCTATATCGTCAAAGGGAGGGGCCGTTCTTAGAGGGCGATGATCCAGCCTGGTAGGTCAACACGAGTGCGCTGCGACTCGATCACCACCCGCAGGCTTCAAGGTTTTTATGGGCGCAGAGCGTTCACCACCGGCCGGGGCTTGCCCGATGGATCGATGATCGAGAACCACTTCATTTGTTCACATGGGTCTGGGTATAGCGGAGAGCGGCTGAAATCGTAATTCCACAAAAACATGATGCCCATCCACGGCCAGTTGGCTTTTGCGTAGGCGTAGGCGCGCTTCACATAGTCAGCTTGCTGCTGCAACGAAACCTTCTCCCAATCCATGTTTGGCCATGAACAGTTAACGCCTTCTTCCTGTGGGTTAATGAGCCAGCCAAATTCGGTGGCCCACATCTGTTTATTACCAGCCCCGAACTGTACCATCAGAGCGCGATGTGCCTCGGCACGGCGGAAGGCCAGTCCGTTGATATTCGGGGCATTAGGATCCTGCTCGGGTGGATAAGCAAATCCGTAAGGGTGAAACCCATACGCATCGAATGCATTCGCAGCACCAGCCGCCAGCATAGCCTGAGCATAGGCCAGATCATCCATCTGCCCAGGGCCATTTCCACCTGTAGGTGCCAACCCAGCAGAGACAACGATCGCCGAGGGGTCACCGGTTTTAATGCGTGCGTAGGCAATCGCCAGAAGGCGAGCATATAGAACCGGATCAGGTTGGTTATTACCCCACTCACGCGACAAATTGACCTCGTTGCCGATGGCATAAGCCTGGATCAGTCCCTGGTGACCACGTGCCAGTTGCTCAAGCCCATCAGCCCAGGCGTTAATATCCTCCGCCCGGCCACTAATTGCACTCCCTAATGAAACACGATACAGTATTTTGAATGGCTTCACGGGGTAGTCGGGTGGCAGAAAAACCTCCAACCATGTGAACCCAAGGTCATTCAGCATCCCAACCTGTGAGGTGTCTGCTACATTGATCCCGCGCTCGCTCTGAAATTGTGGTGCAGGTGCCTGTTCTACCGTCATACGTTGCGGTGCACTTGCAGCGGCCAGACCGTCCGGTTCTGACAGGTGTACGCACGCCGTGGATAAAAGGAATATTCCTCCTGCGACTAGATACACAGTGATCTGCTTAACGAACCTTGCGCGCATTCTTACCGCCAATGAATCAATTACCCTAAGCGTGGGACTGCCGCTGCTGACGCGCCTGTTGCTGTCGTTGCTGGAAGGCCAGGATGGCAAACGCTTCATTGATGTCTTCCAGGCTGGTCAGACCTAAGAACATAGGTCCATTGTAAACAGCGGCAACCTGCGCATTCTGTGCGTGGAGGTAATCAGAGACCTCCTGTAAGGTTTTGGACGCATCGACCTTGGTTATCTGGCGTTCCATTATTTCGGTAACAAACAAATCGATCTGGCTGCTGGCCAGGGCATGGAGCACATCGCTGCGCCGGACAATACCAAGGAGGTTACTTCCCTGGAGCACCGCAAAATCGGGCTGGTAGCTGGTGAGCAGGTAATCTACCACCTTACTCGCACGATCACCCACTGCGAGTGTCAATGCATTCTTGTTATACGCATCTCCGACACGCAGAGTTGTCAGGACGGTCTTGGAGTCAGCAGTCGCGGTTTCCTGGCTGGCACCAAAGAATACAAATACGGCGATGAGCACGAGAATGAAGTTTCCGGCGATCAGACCATAAATACCTAGCACAATCGCCAGGAGCTCCCCAACGACTGAAGCGATGCGAGTGGCACGGCGATAGCCAAGGAACATCGCCAGAATCGCATGGAACACCCGCCCACCATCCAGTGGATAGGCAGGGATCATATTGAAGGCAACCAGGGTTACGTTAGCCGCCAGGAGCCACACCAGCATGCCCTGCAAGTCCGGGCTCTGCAGTTGCTGAAGCAGTCCATGCCCATCGAGTAAATTCACCCGATCTATTCGGCCGACAACCAAAACCAGCACTGCAGCGATCAATACATTCACCAAAGGACCTGCAATGGAGATGAACAACTCATGTAGCGGTTTGTCCGGATTTTTCGTGATATTCGACACCCCTCCCAGTGGAAACAGGATGATCTCACGCACCGGGATACCGAAGTGTTTGGCGACGATGCTGTGGCCCAGCTCGTGAAGAGTGACGCATACAAACAGCAGAATCATCAACACCACGCCAAACAAGGCCCCTAACGCTGTGCCGGTCAAGCTTCCCCATTCGATCGCTCCCAGAATGAGTACCAGGAAGAAAGTGATGTGGATTTTAATGGCGATACCATCAACCACAGCGATGCGGAAAGACCATCGCATATTGCACCTCAATGAACGCGAGTGGATTACCTCCACTCGCTGGCCATCAGACGTTAATCGAACCAGCCACTCTCACGTCAGCAACCGATGTAGTGTAGGGTTGGAATGTGTCGGCTAGCCTTACTGGAATGCGGCCAACGAGTACAACATCGTGCTCACCTGGCACTTCCTCGTCGATGACTCCTTCACGACGGAAGAGTGCCATGAGGTCACCCGCTCTGTAAGGCAGGCGTACCCTGACGGGCAGCAGGCGCTCATAGAGAACCTGCTCCACTTCTTTCATCAGATTATCCAGTCCCGTCTTTCGCAAAGCGGAGATCGGTATTCCATCAATCATGACACCCTGCGGACCAAAGCGCGGAGTGTGACCTTGGTTGGGTGGAATACTGTCAGACATGGCTTGATCCGCTTTGTTGTAAGCAGTGATGACTTGCTTGTCTCCAGCTCCCAGCTCTCGCAGCGTGTCCAGAACTGTTTGAGCTTGAGCATTCGCGTCCGGATGTGTCATGTCCACTACATGCAACAGGGCATCGGCTTCGGTTATTTCCTCCAGGGTGGCGCGAAACGCAGCAACCAACTGCGTCGGCAGTTTCTGGATGAACCCGACTGTGTCGGTGAAAAGGACCATGTGCCCGCCCGGCAATCGAACACGTCGGGTGGTGGGATCCAATGTGGCGAAGAGCTTATTCTCGACCAGCACATTAGCGTTCGTCAGTGCATTGAGCAGTGTGCTCTTTCCCGCATTGGTATAACCGACTATGGCTACCACCGGGATCTCATTGCGCCGGCGTTGCGCGCGACGTTGGGCACGTTGGGTTCGCACTTCCTCGATTTCATCCCTGAGGTGCGACATGCGCTGGCGAATACGGAAGCGGTCAATCTCCAGCTGTTTTTCTCCAGGACCGCGCAGTCCCACGCCACCACTGCCGCTGCGCCCTGCAGTGCCGCCGGCCTGCCGTGCCAGATGCGTCCACTGGCGTGTGAGACGTGGTAAGCGATATTGGTATTGCGCCAGTTCCACCTGCAAAGACCCTTCCCGTGTTTGTGCATGCTTGGCAAAGATGTCGAGGATCAATGCTGTACGATCCAGCACCTGTACACCTTCGCCCAGTACTTCCTCCAACTCGCGTTGGTGGCGCGGTGAGAGTTCCTCGTCAAATACCACAACATCGTAATTCAAGGCCGTGTGCCAGGTGAGTAGCTCTTCCACTTTACCCGTACCGATGAAGGTGTTAGCATTAGGCGCCACGAGGGTTTGCGTCGTTTCACCTATCACATCTAAACCATCGGTTTCACATAACCGGGCCAACTCCTGCATCGATGCCTCGAGCCCCAGCCGTGCATGTTGTTGCCGGTACACTTCACCAGTGAGATTTACCCCCACCAGAAACGCTCGAGGTGCGTCCAACCTTGTATCAATCTTCAGTTTTCCTTTTGGCATAAATAACTTATCGAGTCGATTTATCTCCTTATCATTACCAATTGTACGCGATCAATGCGTCGCGACAAGATGACATAATATATCAACGCCAACGAAATACGACGGGCATAGCATGCAAGCAGGTCATTAAGTGGCTGCCTCAGGATGCGATGCGGTCCATAGCTTCTTTGATGCGCTTGGTGGATGTGCCCAGCGAAATACGCACATATCCCTCACCATGTGCACCGAAGGCCGACCCTGGAGTGAGTGAGATGCCTTTCTTTTCCAGCAGGTATTCAGCCCACTCGGCGGAAGTATTATACTGACTCGGAATGCGTGCCCAGACATAGATGGTAGCTTGTGGCACATCCAGCTCGCACCCAACCGCTCGTAACCCAGTTACGACCAGATCGCGACGTTCCTTATAGGTTTCCTGCCGATCGTACAACCATTCCTGGTCGCCGGTTAAGGCAGTAATAGTGGCATCTTGAATGCCGATAAATGGACCTGAATCCACATTGGACTTAAGCATGCCTATTAATCGGACCGCTTCTGAGTTACCAAGGATCACACCGACACGCATACCAGCCATGTTGTGGCTCTTGGAGAGCGAGAAGAACTCAACGGCAATGTCCTTTGACCCTTGAACCTGTAATACACTGGGGGCGATGTAGCCATCGTAGCCATTCTCGCAGTATGGATTATCGTGGCATAGCAATATGTTGTGCTGTTTACAGAATGTTACGACCTGCTCGAAATAGGATAATGGCGCCGTTCCCGTAGTAGGGTTATTTGGGTAGTTCAACCACATTAACTTGGATTTGGCCAGCACATTGGCTGGGATTGCATTCAGGTCTGGCAGCCAATTGTTCTCTTTCAGTAATGGCATGAAGTAGGGTGTACCACCGGCAATCTCAGTGCCGGCTGTATAGGTTGGGTAGCCGGGATCCGGTACCAGAGCATAGTCGCCTGGGTTCAAGTAGGCAAAGGCAGTGTGATATATACCTTCCTTCGATCCTAATAACGGCAGCACTTCCTTCTCTGCATCCAATTTCACATTAAAACGCCGCGCGTAATACTGCGCAAATGACTTACGGAACGCTGCTGAGCCGGTGAATCCTCCGTACCCGTGTTTGTTGGGGTTACGAGCCGAGGTCACCAAAGTGTCGACAATGAAATCGGTGGGAGGCAGGTCAGGTGATCCCATATCCAGGGCGATGATGTCCATGCCACCAGCCTTTAATTCGTCTTTGCGCTTGTTCATTTTGGCAAACACGTAAGGCTTCACCACCGACATCCGTTGTGCAGGCGTTATCATCTCTTATCCTCCTTAGGCAACATTGGCAAAAGTATACTGGTGTCGGACCATTCCGCACCGATGGCTCTAGACAATGCATCGTCTGAGTTCGCAAGGTAGGCGTGCAGATCGTGGATGGCGCGCTCAGTGTACAGCCTCGAGCGGATGCGTTTATCACGCGGTGGATCGCTCAAAGGTGGCAATAAACCATACGCAGCCTTCATCGGCTGAAAGCTGGCTGGATCGGAGTGTGCAATGTAATGGCACAATGCCCCCAGCATGGTCGTGCGCGGAAGCTCGAGCAGGTCTTGGCCCTGTGCCATGCGGGCCACATTGTATCCCGCCAGCAACCCGGTAGCAGCATTGCCAACATAACCTTCGGCGCCAATGATCTGCCCGGCAAAAAACAAAGGCCGCTTACCAGCCGCACCAGGCTTGAACTGTAATGTGGCATCCAGCAGCAGTGGAGAATTGATGAACGTATTGCGGTGCATCTGTCCGTAGCGAACAAACTCTGCATGTTGAAGCCCAGGTATCAGTCGCAAAACGCGATCCTGTTCAGAATACTTCAGGTTCGTCTGGAAGCCCACCAGGTTGTAGAGTGAACCGGTGGCGTTGTCTTGCCGCAGTTGAACCACCGCATATGGTCGGTGCCCGGAGCGTGGGTCTTTGATGCCTACAGGACGCATCGGGCCGTAGGCCAAGGCATCGCGCCCCCGACGTGCCATCACCTCGATCGGCAGGCATCCTTCAAAAAACTTATCGTTGCGTAACTCGAAGTCATGTAGAACAGCCGTCTCAGCCGTGAGCAGCGCATTGACGAACGTTGAATACTCATCTCGCGAAAGTGGGCAGTTGATGTAGTCACCTTCGCCAGGATGTTCACCCGGCTCAGTGACGGTGCCATCGCCATGTACGCCATAACGCGATGCACGAAACGCCATGCCGAAGTCAATCGAATCAAAAGTTACGATCGGTGCAATGGCGTCCCAAAAGTACAGATACTCGTTGCCGATCAAGCGAGCTATGTCAGAAGCCAGGGTATCTGACGTAAGAGGCCCGGAAGCTATCACAGTTGGTCCATCCGGTATATGTGTCACTTCTTCACGAACCACTTCGATAGCAGGGTTTCGCTCTATGGAGTTCGTCACAGCTTCAGCGAATGCTTCGCGATCCACGGCCAACGCCCCACCCGCCGGTACGGCCGCTTGTGCAGCGCATTCCATCAGCAACGATCCATAGACACGCAGCTCGTGCTTAAGCAGTCCCGGAGCCCGATCAATCAGGTTCGAACCCAGAGAATTGCTGCAGATCAGCTCTGCCAGACGGCCTGTGGTGTGTGCTGGGGTCATCTTGCGTGGACGCATTTCGAAAAGACGAACCCGTACGCCACGCTGGGCTGCCTGCCAGGCGGCCTCTGAGCCCGCCAGGCCTCCACCCACAACCGTCACTTCATTCATTGATCGCTAATGCTATCACCCCGCTGCTCTCGGTCTGTTTATCTCACTCATCTTATAATCCAAGCCATGCGCTTTGGGATCATGGAACTGCAAATGGCGTTACTCGTTCCCACTGGTGTGCCAGCGGAGACGCTCCTTCAACATGTTGTTCACTTTGATCACGCAGAGCTTACCAGACGGGTTGCTCAAAGTGGGCTGAAGACCATTGAGCTGGGTGGTGACCTGGTTCTGTTTTTCCCTTCAGCTTATTCGCCGGACCAGATCGAGCGTCTGGCCGCTCTCAAGAGCGAGCTGAATCTTGGCTACACGTTGCACTTGCCTTTATGGTCCGTGGAGCTTTCCACACCGCTCACGTCAGTGCGACTCGGCTCCGTCAAGGCAATAGTGGACGTGATCAACGCCACCCGCATCCTGGATCCTGAGGATTACGTGCTGCACGCCACTGGGTCTCTCGCCGCGGAGTTCTATCGCATGAGCTTGCCCGATCAGGCACATGCGCTCATTCTGCGTCAGTTCCAATCGGCTGCGCTTGATAGTATTCGCCGTATCCTCGGTGAGACTGGCCTTCCCAGCCGCAAACTGGCAGTAGAGACCATCGAATTTCCCAGCGACCTGACATTAGAGCTGGCAGAGGCACTCGATCTCTCGCTATGCCTGGACACGGGGCACGTTCTATCTGGTTTTTCCGGCAATATCGATCTGAACATGGCGCTCGAACGCTGCCTGCCACGTTTGGCACAGATACACCTGCACGACGCGCCGAGGTGGAATCCCTCCACGCCGATTACCTACGGAAAGGACCACCAGCAGCTTGGTCGTGGTGATCTGCAGGTGGGTCCAATACTGGATCGCCTGGCACTGGCTGGGTTCCAAGGTCCTCTCATATTTGAACTGGGTATCGATGAAGCGCTCAACTCGCTGGAGACCATACGGCGCACACGCCCAGCTTTACCGATCGCTTAGCACCCTATATCTCCTCTCAACGCCAACCACATCATGAATAAGCTCTCCCTGCCGCGACTGCTGGCCATTACCACCTTCGGTTTCGCACTTACCATGCTCTCCAACACACTTGAGCCATCGGTGTTGGGTTTCCAGGTTCTCCATCTCGCCCCTGACCGCCCGAATACAGCACTCGGTTTCACTACATTTGCCGGTCTGATAGTGGCCATCCTGGTGCAGCCAGTTGTCGGTGTCCTGTCAGATCGGACACGATCGCGCTGGGGCAGGCGGCTGCCCTACTTCACTGTAGGGACGTTCATGGTCATCATCTGCCTCTTGCTTATCGCGCTGGCACCTGAGTTTACATTTTTGGTCATAGGGGTTTTACTTATACAGGTTGCCTCCAACACCGTGCAAGGACCATGGCAGGCTCTCATTCCCGATCACGTACCCGAGGCACAACGCGGTCAGGCATCCAGCATCAAAGCAACTTTTGATATTCTGGCACTGCTCGTCGGCCGGTTGATCGCCGGGCAGCTGGTTGGTCAATACCCCCAGTGGGGCCACACGGCGATTCTGGCAGCGATAGGTGTACCCGCAGCCGTGTTTATCATCGCTCTGATCATTACATCATTTACAGCACGTGAGGTGCCAGGCACTTTCAATGATCAGTCACCTGTTAGTATTCAAAAAGCAATTGCGCGGGCGTTCACAATTGATTTGCGCGCTCACCCCGCCTTCAGTTGGTGGTTCGCCAATCGTCTGCTGTTCTGGGGTGCGTTCATTGCCCTGAACACGTTTCTGTTGTTTTACGTCATCAAGGTAATCGGGCTGAGGCAGGACGATGCGCAGCGCTTCATTGGTCAGCTTTCAACAGTTCTGGGTGCCGCCCTGGTGGTCGTATCCATCCCAGCCGGCTGGTTGGCCGACCGCATCGGTCGAAAGCCTCTGGTGATTATTGCTGGAGTGATCGCTAGCCTGGGCACTCTCATCATCCTTTTCATGCAAAACCTCACCTACATCACGATCGCTGGGATGGTGATTGGCATGGGTATCGGCATGTTTTTAAGCGCTAACTGGGCCCTCATTACCGATATCGTGCCGCGCGACGAGGCAGCGCGCTACCTGGGTGTCGCCAACATCGCCACAGCAGGGGGGAGTGCCATCGCACGTCTTCTTGGCGGAGTGATCATTGATCCCTTGAACGCTGCGTTCAGGTCGTCTTCGGCTGGTTACGTTGCTCTCTACGCCATCGCTGCGATCATGTTCATCACCAGCACGCTTGTGATCATTCCGCTACCAGTGCCCTGGTTGGCAAAAAAACGTAACTCCTAGGCGCGATTCGCCAGTGAAATGATTCTGACCATGGTCAGATACTCAACCTGGAGCAAGACCCTTCCTGATCAAAATCCTGAGCGTCCTTTAGCTCGATGCAACCGGCGTTATATCTGGAACGACACGCAATCTTTGATAACAGGTCATTAGCTGTAGGAGGGTAGAAAGGCGCCGACATGCATCCATTCTTATCAGAACATTAGTTCTATAATAGGAGATATGGACGCAACGGCCAAACTTGAGCTGTTTGCCAACTATATGTTCCTGGAACCTTCCGAGGAGCATGTAATGGTCCAGCCCACGAATTCTGTAAGTCAGGTCAGTTTACGAGAGGAGCGTAGCGCTTACCATACATGCTCACCATTCGCATATCCCACAGCATCCTGCCGTAGTTCGCCGGTTGAACAAAGGCAACCACTCAGTACAACCGCGTCAGACACCTCTATAAAAGGCAAGCGAGACTCATTAGGTATCTCATATGCCGTTATGCCTGGCGGAAAACAGATTGCCTTGCTCAAGACATTACTCACTTCGGCATGCGAACGAAACTGTTACTATTGCCCGTTCCGTTCCGGCCGTGATTTCCGGCGGGCTACATTCCAACCCAATGAGATGGCGTCGTCCTTCATGGAGCTATATCGTTCACATGCGGCAGAGGGGTTTTTCCTCAGCTCCGGTATAGCAGGCGGCGGCGTTAAAACGCAGGACAGGTTGATAGACACAGCGGAAATCCTGCGCCGAAAGATGGGCTATACCGGCTATCTTCATCTTAAGATCATGCCCGGAGCCGAACGTGCGCAAGTGGAACGTTCGATGCAACTGGCCAATCGTGTCTCCGTGAATCTGGAGGCACCCAATTCAGCACGCCTGGCTCAATTGGCACCGCATAAGGTTTTTATAGATGAACTTCTTAAGCCACTGCAGTGGGTGAACGATATTCGCCGCACACTGCCAGACCAGTATGGCTGGCACGGTCGCTGGCCGTCGTCGGTCACCCAATTTGTTATTGGCGGTACGGATGAGAGCGATTTGGAGATCATGAGCATCAGTGCGGAGCTACTTAAGAAACTCCGACTTTCGCGAGTCTATTACTCAGCATTCCACCCGGTGATGGACACACCGTTCGAAAACCATCCACCGGAGAACCCCATGCGTGAATTCCGCCTGTACCAGTCTTCATTTCTTCTTCGAGACTATGGCTTCGATCTGGAAGACTTACCATTTAGTACAGGCGGCAATTTACCTCTCAGCGTGGACCCAAAGATTGCATGGGCTCAGATAAACCTGGCAGAGAATCCGATAGAGGTGAATACTGCGGATCGGCAGACGCTGCTGCGTGTCCCTGGGATTGGTCCGCAAAGTGTTGAAGATGTTTTGCTTGCACGCCGCCACAGGACACTACATGACCTTCGAGACCTGCAACGAACTGGTGTGATAGCATCTCGCGCAGCACCTTTCATCTTGCTGGATGGGCATCGCCCACCAAGGCAGCTTACGTTATGGTAAGTTTACGCAGGGTATTACAGCTACCGATCATCAAGTTGGTTGAGGGGCGTTTACGCCGTTTGACCCTGGTCAGCCAGTTTATGCTACTCAGTGCCATCATCTTGTTTATTGGCGCCCTCATTATTGGCTGGTGGATCAATTATGCCGTTGAGCAGCAAGTGCTGGATAATAGTCTGAAAGTGATCGCCGTTTTCGTCGATAGCACCGTAGCGCCACACCTGTGGGAACTGTCTGATTTGAGCAACATTACTCCTGAACAGAAAGCACATCTGGACAAATTACTCAAATCCAATATTCATTCAGGTGAGTTCGTAGCCTTTCATATTGCAAAAACGGATGGAACATTGGTCTACAGCAATACACCTATTCCACCTGGAACGAATATGCGTACGCCTGGTATGATGCAGGCCTTGCAGGGAGGGATTTATAGTGAGATCACTCAACATGTGGATTTTGCTCCCACAACACAGCAGCAAGGTAACTTGATTGAGACATACTTTCCCGTGCGTAACGAAGCGGGCGATAAAATAATCGCTGTTGCCAGCTTTTACCAATCACTTGACATACTGAGACAATCTATCCTTGAAACGCAATTACAGGGATGGGTGGTGGTTGGCATCGCAACATTCGTTATGTATATCTTGCTGTTCGGGTTAGTAAAGCGCGGCAACGACACTATTGAGCGGCAGAAACTCGATCTGGCTGAATCGCGTCATCAAATACAACGCGCAGCGGTCAATGCAGCTGAGGTCAATGAAGCTGCCATGCGACGCCTGGGAGCCGAATTGCATGACGGTCCAGCCCAGGATTTGGGGATTGCTTTAATGCGCATGGAACCGCTACGGCAAGCTGTCGATCAGCTCCAAACCGGGCACCCGGCACCAGACCCTGAAGTGATGGCCTTCGATCTGAATCTCATTCATACAGCATTACAAAGCTCTATCAGTGAGGTTCGCAATATGGCTAGTGGCTTGCGCCTGCCAGATTTGCAGCAGTTGGATATAGCTGGTACTATCCGCAAGGCTGTATCCGAGTATAGCCACAAGACCGGCCGACAGGTAAGTGTGAATGGACCACAAGTTTTGGCAGCCAACGATGCGCTTAAGCCGGCAGCTTACCGTATTGTCCAGGAAGCGCTCAACAACGGTCACCTGCATGGTGACCCTACTGTACAGGAAGTTCGCTTTAGCGCGGATACACGAATCATGTGGCTGACGATTCATGATAATGGCAGTGGATTCGACCCCGCACTGGTGTATGAACGAGGCGGGCGTAGGCAATTAGGCCTGGCTGGCGTCCAGGAGCGCGCCGAGATTCTGGGCGGTCGCTTAATCATCCAGTCCGCTCCAGGACGGGGAACGACGATTGACGTCACATTGCCTCTGGAACCGGTAGGCCTGGGCACGACCGCGAAGGAAAGTAAATAGGCACATATGGCATCCGTACGCGTTTTGGTGGTGGATGATCATCCGCTCTACCGGCAGGGCGTGATCTTTACCCTTGGACGGCAGCCCGACCTGAGTGTAGTGGGTGAAGGTGAGAATGGGCAGCAAGCCGTGGACTTGGCCGAGCGCCTCAAACCAGACGTGTTATTGCTGGACATTACCATGCCCGAGATGAATGGTTTTCAAGCGGCCACTGAAGTGCTACGTGTATCTCCGGCAACAAGGATTGTGATCCTCACTGCGTCGGAGGAGGGGGACGACCTGATGGCGGCTATGAAAGCAGGTGCTCTGGGATACGTGGTAAAAGGTGCGGGGGCGGGAGAGATAATTGAAGCCGTATTGTCTGCCTCACGAGGTGAAGCATACATCACCCCTAAAATGGCTGGCAGTTTGCTCCGTGAGATGACCCAGAAACCATCGAATGATCCCCTGGCTGAACTGACAGAACGCGAGCGCCAGGTCCTCGAGCTGGTGGCGCGAGGGCTTAGCAATAAAGAGGTGGGAGCAGAACTGGGTTTGGCTGAGAAGACAGTGAAGCACTACCTGACCGCTGTATTGCAGAAGCTGCACGTGAGAAGTCGGGTGGAAGCAGCTCTATTGGCGCAGCGCCACGGTCTGGGTAAGGAACCAGATCATCTTGCGTCCAATTGACTGCCATCTCAGACTTTGGTCTGATAACCATACACACCTAAAGGCATCTCCTTCGCGACACCCGCCCCTAACGTAGACGCGTGAATTCTCGTATAGTGTGAATGCTTTCGATGCGCGTAGATCAAACCAATATACATTTCGTCGAGAGGAAAAACTAATGATCACTGTACGGAATCCAAAGACACAGAACGGCCGCTTGATCGAAGACCCCAGCGTTATCCGCTTTCTATTTTCAGATGTACGGATGAGCGTCGTCTGGCTCATCGTGCGAGTGTGGTTGGGCTATCAGTGGGTGGAGGCATCACTGCATAAGGTGAGTTCTCCGGCTTGGGTGCAAACTGGCGAGGCACTAAAAGGTTACTGGATCGGTGCCGTCAAAGTAGGCGCCAATGGCAAGATGAATGCGGCCTACGGTTGGTACGCGGGCTTTCTAAATGGACTCCTCAATGCCCAAGCTTATACCTGGTTCGGTAAGCTGATCGCATACGGTGAGTTACTGGTTGGCATCGGCTTGATCGTAGGAGCATTTGTGGGTATTGCAGCCTTCTTTGGTTCACTCATGAACTTCAACTTTATCATGGCGGGATCAGCCAGTTCCAATGGATTCCTTTTGGTCCTTGGCATCTTGCTGGTCATAGCCTGGAAGGTAGCTGGCTATATCGGTGCTGATTACATCCTGCTGCGCTGGCTGGGAGTACCCTGGAAGATCCGCGAAGCCCCAGAAACGGCGCCTGCTGCAAAACCAGTCACAACAGGCTAGAATACCGAATCTATAATATTGAGTCCTGCCCCCACTGAATAGTGGGGGCTTTTTGTTTTTCGTTATAAGATACGAAACATGACAGGTCAAAACGCACACATCTCAACCAATCAAAATCCGGGCATTGAAACCAGATCGGAAATATGGAGTCAACCAGAAAGCTGGTTGGGAGCCAGCGACGCAATTCGTAATAATGCCTCGCGATTGGCATTGTTCTTCTCCATGGATCCTGCCCGTCCAATTGCCTTGCTTGGTTGCGGTTCGCCCTATTACATGAACCTGTCTAGTGCCGCAGCGTACCGAGCGCTGGCCGGCCGATGGGCTGTTGCGCTCCCCGCTTCGGAAGTGTTATATAACCTGACAGCAGCAATACCAGCCAACGTTACACCTCTCGTCATCGCAGTCAGTCGAAGTGGCGAAACAAGCGAATTGATCGCCGCGTGTCGAAAACTAAAAAAAGAACGCGGCAGCCCCCTTATTGCCATAAGCGTGTCACAAGGCACGACACTTGAGAAACTTGTAGATTTTCATGTATTCATTCCTGATGCTGGCGAGAAGAGTGTGGCGCAAACGCGTTCATTTAGCGCTATGCTAATGGCCAGCCTCGGTGCTGTCAGCATCGCCTCGCACAGGAAGGCACTCACAGATGAACTGTCGCAACTACCTGCTCAGGCAAGTAACTACATAGGGCGAATTCAGTCACCCCTGGCAGAGCTGATTGGGCGCGGGTTCGAGCGGGTCTTCTTCCTCGGATCAGGTATGCGGTATGGTCTGGCTAATGAAGGTTCGCTAAAAATGAAGGAAATGTCCATCACTGACGCTGAGCCTTTTCATTTCATGGAATTCCGCCATGGCCCTCAATCCATGGTGGACAGCAACACGTTAATTGTTGGACTCCTATCGCAGCATGCCTCAGATGCAGAAACGCAAGTTTTACATGATATGGTGAGGTTGGGGGGTACTGTGCTGGCTTTAGGTGCTGCCAGCCCATCGGTTGAAGATCGGTATGTTTCAATCGCGTTGCCATCTGGGCTATCAGAATTAGGCACCCTGCCCTTCTACATGCCAGCCCTACAAATGTTGGCCTATAACCAGGCAGTACGCAAAGGGATCAACTGCGATAGCCCGCGCAACTTGCATGCCTGGATAAAACTGCCTAACCTCGATGCATAGGTTTCCTCATGGGGTAGGCCGCTGCTCGATCACAGTGCGAATAGCGTGCATCACCTCGTATATACGACACGCCCACCTGCGATCGTAGCTTGTACGTGTAGATTGGCATCGAGAATAACCAGGTCCGCATCGTAACCCGGCCGAAGGTTACCCTTGCGGTTGCCCATGGCAATGGAACGGGCGGGTGTGAAAGAGGACATCATCACCGCTTCGTTCAAGTTGCACTTCGTGGCTGCCATGATATTACGCAATGCCTGATCCATGGTGAGAGTCGATCCAGCCAGGCTTCCGCTTGCTGTGCGCGCCTGACCATCGCGTACCGTGATCGACTGCGGACCAAGCCTGTAGTCGCCGTCGCCCAGGCCTACCGCTTCGATCGCATCAGTGATGAGCGCTACATGCCCGGCCCTCTTAATGCGATACAGAATATCCATGGCCGCCGGATGGACGTGTATGTTGTCAGCGATGAGTTGTGCCACAACTTCGTTGTTTGACATGACAGCGCCAGCCGTGCCCGGTTCGCGGTGATGCAAGCCTCTCATTCCGTTGAACATGTGCGTTGCCTGCGTGATGCCCCGTTCAAACGCGCGCATGGCGGTCGAATAGTTGGCATCGCTATGGCCGATGGCAACCGCCACATGCGCTTGCAAAGCATCGTCGATCAGGCTGTCATTGTCATCGACCTCAGGCGCGATGGTAATCAGGCGAACGATACCACTATCGAACCAGTGGCTATATTCGTCGCGATTGGCTGGGCGGATCAAGTCTGGAAACTGGGCACCACACTGTTTTACACTCAAGTATGGTCCTTCGATATGGGCGCCCAGGATCGACGCCCCAGGCACTCCGCTCGCCATCATGGTCTTGACATTATCTATAGCAGCGTCAATATCTTCACGGCGAGCCGTCATGGTTGTCGGCACGAAGCTCGTCACTCCATGACTTGCGAAGAATGTAGACATGACCCGCAACGCCTCAGGGGTGGCGTCCATGGTGTCGTGGCGCATTGCCCCGTGCACGTGTATATCAACGAAACCAGGCATAACAATGCGGTCATGCGCATCAACCTGCGTCGCGCTGCTCAATGTCAGTGTCTCGCTCGCAATACGCTCGATGACACCGTCCCGCGACACGATGGTGACATCGTGTAACGTTTCATCCGGCAGCACCAGCGTACCGCACTGTACAGTAAAAACTGCCATACACTATTTGCTCCTGGACAGGTTGGGACTCTGCGGCACTGACGACTCAGGCCGCTCAGTCACTGGAAAATACACCGTGTATCGTTCCTCCTGCACTTCATAAATCGGAATAAAGCGCAAACCATTTGATTGTCCACGTGAACGGTATGAGGTCTTCCAGTTACCCCACTCGCGCTCATTATCTGGCACCAGCAATGTCTCGGGGTGTTGTTGGTCTCCATGCAACTGCGTCTCGGCGTCGCATAAGCCTGCCAACACGACCGGCCCATCCATAAAGGCAACGGTGTCAGGTTCATCGACCAGGGGGCACGTAACCAGACTCTTGGGCAGCACGATATGTACTACATCATCGTACCAGGTGCGCCGGATCGTGTGGTAGCACGACGTCTGGCCTGACACCTCCTCCAGTCGCTCATTCACACGGATTTGCGGACGCTTACAAACCCACCATGGAATTCGCAGGCTCAGCGCAAACTCGACAGGGGTTTCGCAATGAATGGTAAGTGTAGCCCTTACATCTGTGGGTCGATGTATGGCACCTGTCTGTGGATCGATCTGCAAGGTAAGGACTATATGCGTCCCTTGCCATTCCCAGTCAACCTGCGTGGGGATGTACTGGCAGACAGCCAGACCATCCTTATCCTGGTAATATCCGCCGCGACTGTAGAGCGTTTGCGCCTGAACTAATGTACCGTGACAACACCAAAAATCATCGGTCGGCGTTCCCCATTTCTTAATAGCTCCAGCTTGCAGAGGCAGAAAGTATGTAACCATGCCTGTCTGGGGATGCTGTTGTGCCAAAATCCCGTTATAAAGGTTACGCTCCCAGTAGTCCGCATAAACAGCGTCGCCTGTCCAAGTCAATAAGTACTGTGCCAGACGCATCATGTTATAGACTGTGCAATGCTCCTGGTTTTTATCGCCCAGTCGGGCGGCTAGTTCGCCAGGTGGAGTCCATATCTCACCACACGTCTGCCCGCCGGTGCAAAATGCACCCCGTTCTATCACGGCGAAGCGCCAGTAAGCCTCAACAATCTTGCGCCAGCGTTCATCACCTGTGACCTCCCAGGCACGTGCTGCCCCCTGGGCTTCGGGGATCGTGGTGTTGGCATGCATGTTGGTAAGTGCGTCTTCGCCACGCAGGAGGCGGTCGAATAAACGAGGACGATCATACCGGTATATCAGATCAAGATGATCACTGTTGCCCGTGATGCCGTATAGATCGGACCACAGTTCCAGCATTCCGCCTGTTTCTGTGTCGAGGATATCATCCATTTGCTGGCGCGAAAACTGCGATGTCCAGCGTGTAAACCAGCGAGCGCTTTTTAGCAGGATGTCCAGCGCCTGCTCATTACCTGCCAACCGATACATACCGAGCAGGCCCATCATCGTCTTGTGCAGCACGTATTGGGGCGCCCACACAGCTTTACCACGAACCAACCACTGCAGGTATTTCTCAGGAACTGAACCTACCCACTCGCCACCATTCTCCTGCTGGCAGCGTGCCAACTCGCCCACAATATGGTCAGCCTTGGCTTTTAACTCAAGGTCACCCTCTTCTGCATAGATGGCGGCGGCCGCTGATAGCCAGTGCCCCAGGAAATGACCGCGAACCTGACTGGTGGGCGATTCCCACCCCCAATGACAACCGGCGGGCTTCTGTGAAGGCGACCACAGTCCTGCCTCCATATAGAAATTCTGTAGCAGGTTTTCACTGGACAGGCTCATCAAATAGGCACGATTGAGCAGAAAGCGCTGCCGAAACATACTGGGGAGGAGACGCACCCGTCCGCGTGCGAGCGGTTGGTATAGTTGTGGAATGTGGTTCATGGTTTATATTGTGGATCAAATTCGTCAACGAGCGACCTGTGATAGATGTGGGAGGGTATGAAATGGCACTGGTTAAGCAACCGCTGCGTGTCGCAATCATAGGTACAGCGCGCCGGTCCGGCTATCTATATGGCCCCTTGCTGAAGGCGCTGCCCGACGACGTGCAACTCGTCTCAGTGTGGGGACGTAGTGAAGAGTCGGCACGCAGGCTGGGAGAACAACTGGAGGTGCCCTGGTACACGCACCTCGATCGGCTTATTCGTGGCACGGCACCGGACATGGCAATCGTATCCGTCAGTTACGACGCAAACGGAATCGTGGGTCTGATGGCTGTCGAAGCCGGACTCCATGTGCTGCTGGAGACACCCATTGCCCACCGTCTCAGCGAAGCCGACGCGATTATTGCCGCTGCGGGCCGGCATGGTCTGAAGATCGAGGTCGCCGAACAATTTCATCGCCGGCCAGCAGAGCAGATTGTCTTGCAGTTAATTAATGCTGGTGTTTTCGGACGCATCTACACGTCTTTTAACGACTTCGCTGGCCATGGTTACCACGGCGTGAGCGTATTACGAAGTTACCTTGGTTTTAATGTAAAACCTGCCAAGGTAACCGGTGCCGTACAGCGCTATGAACTGGCACCGCACTGGTCGCGGTTGGCCAATGCCACCGGGCAGCGTATTGAGACCCAGGAGCATGGTATTGTCGAATTCGAAAGCGGCCAGCTGGGTTTCTTCCACTGGACGGATGTAGGGTACGACTCGGCCTTACGCTGGTGGCGCAGCAGTCGCTTCATGGGTGAAAAAGGTATGGGCATTATGACCAGTGTGGGGCTGGACTCGCATCAATGGTTGAGCACGCTCTCGCCAGATGGTCAGGTTCCGCAGTTTATTAACGTGGAGAGACGATATGAGCGCGTGGATGGAGGAGCACTTATTGCCCTGGTAGCTCATACGCAGGACCCAGATCACCCGACCCTCACGTGGGAGAATCCACTGTATACACGTGGGCGAGTGATGGGCAGGCAGTGGCACGACGACGAGATAGGCGTGGCAGGCTGTATCTTAAGCCTGGTAGATGCCATACGTTTTGATACGCAACCCAGCTATGGTCCATATCAGGCACGCCTGGACCAGGAGATCACGCTGGCATATCGCTTGTCCGCACAGGAAGGTGGGCGACCAATACAATTACCACTAGATCCAGCGGCACAGATGATATAAGCACTACAGGAACCCTTAGCCTTATACGAAGATGGCAGCTCCGATGAGCAGGCACGCCACTCCCAGCTTGGCTAACGTAGCCGGAATGCCTGGCACTACAGCCAGTGCCGGTATGCCACTCGCCTGGAATTCCACTCATGAAAAAGGGACCGAACCAGACTGACGGCAGTGTGTTTGGAAAAACCATTCTCACCGTGAGTGCGAATTGATATGATATTCCGGTAGTGCTGTTTTAGTGTGGTTTTCCTACTGAGGTCAGAGATGGTTACTCCAATTCACGTACACCCCCTGAATACAAAAATCTTCGAGTTTCGAGGTAAACCGCTTACGCTGGTTACAGCTACCGAGCACTATGGCGCTGTGATGAACCGCCCTTTCAATATCGAGCTGTATCTGGAAGATATGGCCATGAAGCACATGACCCTGACACGCTTGTTTTTGCTGTTCCGTGAATTGCAGAGCCCTAATAACCCAAACTCTACATGCAAACCCGATTCATCGGACTATGTGACCCCCTTCCAGCGCACCGGCCCGGGGCGTGCCGTCGACGGCGAGCCCAAATTCGACCTGGACCTCTGGAATCCGGAATACTTCGAGCGATTACACCGATTCATGTCAAAGGCATCACAGCTCGGAGTGATCGTCGAAGTCACGCTGCTCAGCAACACCTATGGCGATACCGTGTGGGCTTTGAACCCGCTGAACGGCGTCAATAATGTAAATGACATTCCCAGCATCCCATGGCCGGAATACATATCTCTGCGTCACCCCGAAGTGGTAAACCGTCAAAGAGCCCACATTGTCAAGGTGGTGGAGGAGCTCAACCCGTACGATAACTTTTACTTCGAGATATGTAATGAACCAGGAGGTGGGGTTGACCTCCCTGGTAGCCCAACTTGTGAGGAAGTGGATGCATGGCAGGTTTCCATAGCCAATTTAATCCGTTCCACGGAAGCCCATTTACCAAATAAGCACCTG
>JAJYKL010000026.1 GCA_021788625.1 Chloroflexota bacterium | reverse complement strand
CCATGGCATGAAACATTTCATCATCCCCTTACTGGGATTGATCACCAATCTGCTCATGCTGGTGGCGGTGATCTATCTGAGCGTTCTGGGCGGTGGCGACACGGGTGCAGCGGCCATTATGGCGATCGCCGCGACAATGATCTGGCTGGTATTCGGAGCGGTGTACTTCATCTATAACACGCGATCACGCGGTGAGAGCGTGTTCGTCACCAGGCAACCGGCTCGTACGGTGGCCAGGTAAGTCAAGGCTGGTGAAAAAGAAGGATAGCGGCAATCGTCACGAGCGCCGCGAGTACGCCTGCAACGGCGATCCACAACAGTGGGTTCTTTAGAAAGTTTTGCTGCACCGCCTGGGCATGGAGGGGCGGGTCTTGCTCATGCAGAATGGATAGATCAACGCTCGCGAGGTTCTGAAGTGCGTCGAGCAGTTCCCCTGCGTTCGCATAACGCTCGCGCTTGCGCCGGCGGATGGCTCTCGCCACAATGGCGGCGATGGGCTGTGGCACTTCGGCGCGCACCTCGTTCAGCGGTGCAGCATCAGCCGTCAGGTGTTGAAACATCGCCACCAAAGGTTGAGGCGCCACGAAAGGTGGATAGCCGGCCAGCATCTCGTAAAACATGATGCCGAGCGCGTACACATCCGTCTGCGGCCCACCGCGCTCGCCCAGCACCTGCTCGGGAGCCATGTAATCCGGCGTGCCCATCGGGTTGGAGAGTTTTCCCCATGTCACGCGGTTTGCTCTGCCATGGATGGCGATTCCGAAGTCGATGATCTTAACCTGGTCATGTTCGTCAACGAGCAGGTTCTCTGGCTTCAGGTCACGATGAGTTACGCCGTGCTCATGGCAATAGGCCATCACTTCCGCAACACTGAGTGACAGCTTCATGAAGCGGCGCATGGAAAGTTGATAGTCTTCGGTCAGGATGGTGCGTAGAGATATGCCCTCCAGGAACTCCATGACAATGTAGGGTATGGATGACTCTTCGTGCACCTCCAGCACCTGCGCGATACCAGGATGCTTGAGAAGTTTGCCGATTGCAATCGCGCGACGAAAATGCTCATACGTGGCCACGTCGCCGAGTTTGGTCGGCTCAAAGAACTTCATCACAACGGGGCGATGGCCAGTCAGATCGTTCGCCCTGGCGACGATGGCTTCGCCGCCCTGCTCCAGAAGGCGCTCGATCTCATAGTGATCCACCCTGACGCCCGGCGCAAGCCCGTAGGGCTTTGTCTTCAGCATGACAGACTCGGGCTGTTTGGGTTGGGATTCGGTGGATGCTGCACTCACGTCAGGCGTTAATACGCAACCTCAAACCAAACGCATGCAAGCCGGCATGGCGATGTAGTGATAACTCGTCATCATCACAACTGACCCTGGGGCCATCATGCCACAGCCTCACAAGTATGAACCGTAGGCCGATCTTCATCCAGACCTTGTGTTTTATACGTTGCTCCTTCGTGGGTGGCGAAGCCACCGCTGTGCCCTTCACGATCCACCAGGAGCAAGCGGACCCAGGCATGGGTTGGCCGGCTGAGCGGCAACAGGTCGCGCAGGGTAGTGCGACCAGCATCGGCCAGGCTTAGCCCCGCCTGTAACATCGTGATCGCGCGCAGGGAGGTACCATGCCGGATGGTCAGTTCACCCATACCGGTACAGGCAGCCGCACCGTAGCGGTCATCGGCATAGTTGCCGGCTCCGATGATGGGCGAGTCGCCAACCCTGCCAGGATATTTCCACGCCACACCGGATGTAGTTACTGCGCAGACAAGGTGGCCAGTGGCGTCGCGCACTATTACGTTCATCGTGTCGCCCCCCTCGCGATACTCAAAGGCGCGGCGAACCAGTTCGGACAAAGGAATGGGAAGACTGGATATCTGGGATTGGATACGAGTGAGTGGCATGGAGGCCGAATCTCCAAAATCCACTCCCAGATTTTGGGTCACGGCCTTGAGGCGCCTCAAGTAGATCGCTTTCGCATCATCAGTGAGCAGGTCGTGCGACTCCGCATTGACTTCCTGAGCGAACTGCGCGGCACCCGCACCGGCCAGCAGTACGTGTGGCAGGCGCTCCATGACCTGCCGGGCTACGGAAATGGGGTGTGGATAGCCTTTTAGCGCAGCGACGGCGCCACTGGCCAGCGAATAGCCGTCCATAATTGAGGCATCCAGCTCCACCTCACCCAGGATATTGGGCAGACCACTAAACCCCACTGAGTGATCATTCACATCGGACTCGACCGCGCGCGCCACCCGTTCGGCGGCATCCATCGCTGAGGCCCCCCGGCGCAGGGCGTCAATTCCCTGTGCGATACACTCATCGCGAACCTCACTGTTAACCAGGATAAATGGCTGCATTTTGTGCACCTATACAATAAATATCGGCTTATAGTACACCGGGAAGGGAAAGTAAACGCCGAGGGGCGCATGCGCAGCAATACAGCCTTAAAGGCCATTGTCCACGCCGCACTGTCGAGAATGACAGAAGGTCACAATTCCATGGTTTGTGGTAGGATGATTGATAGAGTGGGTTCCCTCCAGCATTAACAGACATATTCACAGATCTGTTGTTGACCGTATTACAGGGAGACAGCAATGGGAAACCGAGCGACACTCGTGAAAGTTGACAGGGGAACGCAGCCGCTTCAAAGGACGAAGCGGACCGTGCAGGTGACCACACTAACCAATCAGGCAACACATGCAGAAATCCTACACCGAATTTTCACGTATCCCCAATCCGCAAGCCACGAAGACATATTAGGCCTGCAAAGTCTGGCGGGTAATCACGCCGCGACACATTTCATTCAAACCAAATTGACCGTTGGCGCGGCGGGCGATGCCTACGAGCAGGAAGCGGATCGGGCGGCGGCGCAAGTGATGAGTGGTGGGCTTTCTTCAGACCAATCCTCACGTCCTGCTCAAGATCAGGAAGAGGATGGAAACGCGACGGGACCAGTTGGACCAACGCCACGGGTACAACGCGATGCCACACCCATTGGTCGCGCCCGGAGCGGTGCTGGGTTTGCCGTTGGATCGGAAACCGAGAGCCGCCTGATGGCTCAGCGCGGCTATGGCGAGCAATTGCCCGCTCCATTACAGACGGAGATGGAAACCAGGCTGGGAACGGATTTCCATTCGGTGCGTGTACATGCGGATTTGCAGAGTGCGGACATGAATCGGGCCTTTGCATCGCAGGCATTCACTTACGGTCACGATATTTACCTGGGCAAAGGGCACACGAACCTGCACACCCGGCAGGGCAAGCAGCTTATGGCACATGAGCTGGCCCATGTCGTTCAGCAAACAGGACTGGCAAACCGGCGCTTGCAGCGCTGGAGCATGGGCATCAAGGGGGAGGGGCATGAGGTCCTGACCCGAGAGAGCCTGAGGCGGTCCGGATTTACCGAAGAGGAAATCAATAAACAGTTTGGCGGACAAGACGCCTTTACCGCTGGTTCACAGTGGAATGACTTGCCGGGTGGTTACCTGGCATCAACGGCTATTGTGGGTATCGGGCCCAGCACCGCGATTACGTACCGCAGCCACAACAAGGACCTGCAGTTCCTGCACGGCATGGCCGAAGCCCAGCAGAAGGCCAGCACCACTGTAGACTACATGCTGGCCTGGGCTCAGTTCTGCTACACCATTGCGCAGGGAAATGGAGGCATCGGAAAAGACACACTGCTGACCGACCTACCCATTCCCCTTATCAGTAACCTCTTCCCGAGCAAAGATTACCAGGGTAAAACCGTCGCCTGGTTATTCATGGAGAACGATGCCAACCGCTTGAAGGCGGTCGCCATCGGCAGCATGTTGCACATGATCCAGGACACCTTCTGCGCCGCTCATACCCAGCGCGCCCGCAAGAAACCGGGCGAGTCCATTGGCAAGATCAGAGCATTCCAGGACTATGGCAAGCAGGATCATGCACGCCACGAGAAAGCCGATGAAGTCGTGAAAGTGAAAGATCAGATGCCGTGGTACAAGTCCAATAAGCTCAACGATGCAGCCAGTATTGGTGCAACCGTTGGAGCACAAGACGCCGTCGAGGTCGGTGCGATGGTATTAGCCCGGTTGCGAGCCAATGCTCCCTGGCTGGTCGTAAAAAGCTACCTCATGGGTGACGTCTTTGTCCTGGAAGAAGGGTCTGCAAACAAGGGCGCTACCGTGACACGCCACTTCCGCCAGAGCGCACATGAGGAGTTCAGGAAGAGACTGCCGTTTTACTTCACATGGAGCCCACCGCTCAGAGCAGTAGTCGAGGCGTCCCAGGCGTATGACACGCTGCTGGAATACAATTCGGGGGTGGGCATACAGTATGAAAAGGAGAAAGTCGCGGTACAGACTGTGACGGACGCCATTGCTGCCTGGCGGCACAGCAACTATTCGAACGACACCTCAATACATGGTGAAGCCAAAGCTAAGGACGCCATTACATTCCTGGCAAACAAGATGCGGGAAGACCTCACCGACATCGAAAAGGACATTCAACAAGATAAATCCTCCAAACAAGAGGTGAAGAAGTAACGCGCAGGTTCTGCACCGGGATGAACAGTGCGCCCCCCTCTCGTGTGGTGTGTGGATGAGTCCATCCACCAGGTTTAATGTTTTAGTCGATTCGCCCGTACTATAAGGCGCTGGAATGGCCAATATGGCCAGCTAATGCTTCGTCTCGGCACGTGAGCTGTTTGCGGCTTGTAGTAGTGCGGCATCCGAAGCCTTCACTTGAGCAGGTCGGTCGTGTTGATCCTGTCGACCAAAAGGAATCTCGACCATCCGTAAAGCGATCACGCGGCACTCTGGGTGCGTAGGGAGGTCGATTGGGTTGTGAGTATGGGGGATCAGTGGGTTGTCACACAAAAAGCACACCATCTCAGCGAAAGATAGTGCTTCAGGTGCGGGTCGGGTCTTCAATGGGGTAGGCTACGATGCCAACGGTTCCCGGCCCCAGGTGTGCACTGACGGCAATGGAGAGATTGGTGAGAACGATCTCCTTGCAATTGAGTGCCTGACGGACGCGCTCGAGCAGCGCCTGACCCGCCTCCGGCGCACGGGCATGCACCACGGCCACGTTCACCAATCGGTCGCCTACTTGCCTGCACATCGTATCAATGATATAGGTGAGCGCCTTTTGGCGTGTACGCACGCGATCGGACAGATCCAGCGCGCCATCACGCAGCACAATGACCGGCTTGATACTGAGCAGTGAAGTGAGAGTTGCCTGCAGTGCCTTTACCCGCCCACTCAAACGCGCATACTCCAGCGAATCTACAGTGAACACAATATGCATGTTGGCTTTGATAAAGTCCAAATGCTGAAGAATGGACGGCAATGGTGCACCCGCGCGCTCCAGCAGCCGCGCATCGCGACACATATAGCCCAGCCCGGTTGATCCGCTATAGGTATCGTACGCGATGACGTTCAACTCACCCGCCACCTCGTGTGCTGCCTGGACGGCCGAGGCGTACATATGCGAGAGCTTGCTTGACAGGTGCAGGGAGAGGATCGTGTCGCCGGGACTGGCAATGCGCCGGTAAACTGCAGCACACTGGGAGGGAGAGGGGACAGCGGTTTTGGGAATTGTTTGCGTCTCATCCACCAGGCGGTAAAAGCCTTCGTCGCTCAGGTCCACCCCCTGCGTGAACGTTTGATCGCCGACGTGCAGGTAAATCGGGACCATCACGATGTCGTACTTTGCAGCCCATCCTGGCGGCATGTCACCAGAGCCGTCCATTACGATGTGCAGCATGCCAGGTTGACCTCGCTGGTGAAAAGATTGACACACTGTATTCTATGGCGTGTTACGGTTACTGCACGTTCGCGACATAAAGAACAAGCTCCAGTCGCAGGCTGTATGGTCCCATGGACGCTATAGCCACATTCCTTCGCGACCATTACTCATGTCGTGTAAGTGGGTGCATATACGCGGATGGCTGCCTCACCATTGACCGGGCACTTATATTCACAGATGCCACAGCCGATGCATCGCTCACGTTCTACGCGCGGAAGCTTCATCGACACCACCTCGCCGCTGGAATTGGTTACCTGTGCCACATCCAGCGCGATGGCTTTCGCCGGCACCGGGCACATTTCCTCACAAACGATGCAGTCGCGGTGGTCAGACCAGGCGATACAGCGATTCTGATCGATATAGGCCTGGCCTATGATCGTTTGGCGCTTCAGGTCCAGGTTGAGCAGCGGAATGGCCTGCACCGGGCATACCTGCCCACAGGCATTGCACGAGTAATCGCAATAACCGAGCCGTGGCAACAAAACCGGCGTCCATAGTCCTTCCAGTCCGGACTCAAATAACGCTGGCTGCAGACCGCTCGTGGGGCAGGCACGCATACACTCGCCGCAGCGGATGCACTTGGAAACAATGTTATTCTCACGCGCACCCGGAGGGCGCACCAGGTGCGGGTCATCGCGGCGGGCGATCGCCTCGCTGCGTAACACTCCAACGCCCACAGCCGCTGCGCCCACCGACCAGAGCACCTGTCTGCGACTTGGATCGTATCGTTGCCAGGTGGCCGGAGCCAGGTTCGTCGCAAACTGCTGGCCGTCGCGCGGGCAGGCCCGCAAGCACTCCAGACACATCGTGCACTCGCCTGGATCGCTCTCGCCCCGAACCCCAAAGGCGATTGCGCCAGTAGGACATAGACGCGCGCACGCATCGCAACCATTGCATTGCACGGGTCTCACGACACGTCGCACCAGGCTCATCTTGCTCATTAAGCCCAGCAAGCCTCCCAATGGGCACAGGTAACGGCACCAAAAACGCGGCGCGACGGCGTTCAGTGCGATCAACCCCACAAAAAAAGCAGCAAATAGCGCCGCATCGCGGTAGAACGCGGGATCCACAGGCAACACGGTCGGGCGCACCAGATTATCAAATGCCGATAAGGCCGACTGCAGGAAGGGAACGTTGCGATACACGGCTGCTTCGACCGCACTGACCAGGCGGTCACCAGCCGGCCACAGACTGGTGGTGAGAGTACGGAACACTATCGTCAACGGATCGAAGATAAGCAGAGTCAGGTTGGTGAACAGGGCGGCAATCAGAATGGTGAGGAGCAGCACATATTTCACACTGCGCAGGCCCGATTGGTTTTTTTGATCGGACGGGTTTGGGATCTTGCGTCGCCGCACGAGGAACAGGTCGAGTAGAGTTCCCATGGGGCATAACCACCCACACCACACCCGTCCGAATATGAGCGTCAGAAGTACGACGATCAGCGCCAGTACGGAGCCAGCCAGCAATGTACGTGTAGCGATGGATTGCGCCAGCACAACCAGTGGGTCCAGCCGCAGCGGAACATTCACTACGTCCGGTGTCCAACCTCCGCGTTGAGACCACACGAAAAGAATCACGAACAACATCAGGGCGACAACCTGTACCAACCTGCGCACCACCTGCCAGCGCCGGGGATTCATCAAAGGTTCAGGAAGTAACCGTTTCATTACCCACCCACGGTGATCTCTGCTATCTTCACACTGCTCAGGTCGCTGGTACCCAGGCCCATCTTCGCTCCAGCCGTGATGTAATCCAGGTCCGCCGGCTTAACACCAAAGAACGATGCGGCGTAGGTATCGGCTGCCACGACGTCGGCCGTGGCCAGAACCGTATCGAGTTTTTTCACATCGGCCAGGTTGCCGCCTGTGGGACCATGTGCCATCAGGATACGCACTGCGTCCACTACGGTGAGGGCCGGTCTGACGCGGCTGAACAAATCAGCCAGACGCTGACCCAGATGGTAGTGCAGAAGCTCGCGATTCTGCACCGTGCCCATCAGGTTCTTCATGCCAAGTGTCAGCCGGGCGAGGTCGTGGCTCTTGGCAATGGGCACATTGATCACTACATCGGCCTTCAGAATATCTTCATAAATCGGCCAAGTGTGAATGTCTTTTCCTTGAGGGATATCGGTTTTTACAAACTTCATACGCTCTGGTATTTGCATCTCGCCGCCTGCAGCAATCACCTGGTCCTGGATACCACTGATTTTGTAGGCCTGTTCCGGCGTACCGCCAAAGGGATAGTCATAAACGCGCACCCGACTGGCACCTGCTCCCTTGCACAGCTTTACCAGAGCACCCACCACCCAGGGATTGGTCGTCGCGGCATACTCGTAAGTGTGGTAAGCCACGCAGATATTGGGTTTTATGATGACGTCATTACCCGGCTTGACAAATCGCTCAATGCCACCCAGCGCGGCGATCGCATGGTTCACCAGTTCCTCAGGCTGGTCACTTCCACGAGCGACAACCAGATAGGGAGGGCTCACTGCAGTAGGTGACGCACTGGGCATCACGGTAGCACTGGGCATTTCAGTCGCTGTTGGCCCACTAACCGCAGGCACCGTTTTTTTCATGGATGCCGTGACGGTGGCACTGGCCGCGGGTGCTGGCGTCGTCGAAGGCACAGGCGTGGCCGATGGGGCAGGTGCACTGGTGGCTACCGTGTGTACAACCACGGTCGGACTGTTCGCTTGATTACATGAAGCGAGTGCCCATACACCCGAGGCGGCTCCCAGACTGGCGGCGAAACGCCGGAGGAACACTCGTCGTGAGACGCTTGGCATAAGATTCGCTCCTCTGCACGAACGGCGTTTCAAATTAACGCCGCAGCAATCCATTCGCATATCATGCGGTGTGACCACCTGTGAGGTTGATTGTAATCACCTGCTGGCAGTGTGCACACCTGCATTGGCTGGATACGTTGACAAGTGCCATGTGCCAACGGATGCCCTTTCAGTATGCTGGAGTTACAATTGACGTTGCCTCGAACCACCAAGAGCATCCAGTCATTGCAACCGTCATCACAACCGATCTATCAGCCAGTCGTCTCATGTTGGGTATGTCGTTTACAGCCGGTCAGCAGTTATTTCGCAGGCCAAGGCGGGGAGGTTGATGTGCGAATGGCATCTGATATGCTGCACCACAAAGGTCATGCTGTATGGACCATCTATCCTGATTCCACTGTATATGAGGCACTGCAATAGATGGCCGAGCATGATGTTGGTGCATCGCTGGTTATGGAGGACGGCCATCTGGCAGGCATGTTCTTCGAGCACGATTATGTACGAAAATTCATCCATAACGGCAGAACATCGCTGGCCACCACGGTCCGTGAGATCATGTCAGACATTGTGGCTCGGAATAAAGCCTCGAAGACTGCATGGAGCTGAGGACGGAACGCCACGTGAGTCACCTGCCGGTGATGGACGGCACACCATTGGTCGGTCTGATCTCGATCGGCGATGTGGTAAAGGAAATCATCGCCGACTAATCCCTGGAAGTCGAACAACTCGAGACTTACATCGGCGGTCGCGGATATAGCGTAGATCCGCTACAACATTGATGGTGCAGTGACTTCTGACAGGGTAAATCGTCTGCGATAGCTTATGATCGCGCGTCGGGCGTGCCTTGGCGCAGCAGTACGCCGCCTGGAAGGAAAATGGCTCATCCGCCGCGCTTCGCGGTTCAGGTACGCCCGGTGTATCGCGCTTGTGGTACGTCGTGGCATATGTCCTCAGTTGCAGATGATACCTGTATGCTCGCTGGTCATGGGTGCATGGTTGGGCGTAACCTGTGGGTGGCACCGATTGCAGGATGGACAGCGAATTATAGTTCGCTGGTGGGGTTTGGAACGCAGGAGCATGCCCAGCATCTCACCATGGCACACAGATGTCAGACTTCTCCAAAGAAGTCTGACATCTGTGCGCCGCACTCGTTATCGCCAATGTGCCTGGCGTGGCTGAGATGCGGGGGTGAGGTATTTAGCTGGAAGATCAATAGCGGAATAACGCGGCGACGATGGAGCCGTTGGGCATCTGCGCCTGTTCGACGGAGTACACGGTTCCGCCATGCAGGAGAGTATGCACCGCAGCGAAGTCCAGCATATCTTCACTTCCCAGCTGCGGCTGGTCAAACTCATGAATGGCACTGATCTCCGGCGCGAAAGCACCCCAATGTTGAGCGTCCGTCTGGACGAAGAGCACCTCAACCCGTCCCTGGTAAGCAGCTGGGGCAACCTGGGTGATTTGATGGGAGGCGCGAGCCGTTTTGGCCAGCTGGCGATACCGTTCGGCGGCACTGTGTTGCTCCTGGTCAAAAGACTCTCGTATGACCTCCCACGCGCGTTTACGCAGTTCGTCGAGGCCCAGTAAATCCGGGTTACCGGTGAGAGGCTCGCCAACCAGGTATGGATAACGGTTCACCTCCCGATAAACAGAAAAAAGCGACTCCACACCTGCAAATACCAGAGGTGCGTGCTCATTCGCCAGTGTCTTGCGCAGGCCATCGTCCACCTGATGGCAGTAACGTAACACATGATCTTTGGTGATGTCTGTCTGCGCACCCTGTCCGTGAAAGATGGCATTTCCCCCCGGTACCGTGCGATACTGCAGCTGTTTTTCCGGTTGTTCGTATTTCAAGGTATCCGCCATATTGGCTGGCGTGCCTTTGAGCTGCACCTCCTGTGCCGTGAACTGTGTCGCACCCACGAGACGAACCTTATTCTGGCTAAGCGCCAAAATGAAAAACTTATGCTGGCGTGTCAGGGCTCTCACCACTGGCTTGATGTACAGGCGCTCGCCTACGAAAACCATCTCGTTGAGCTTGCAAGGCAAGCGAAAATAACGAAACAGCAACGGGCTGACATACACAACCAGACTTTCACTTTGGCGTTGCCAAAACAACGCATCATCGAGTAGTTTACGCGCCGGCTCCGTTAATTGCTGTGCTTCAGCGGTGCGCAATCCCCCGGCAATCAGGCGGTCTTCTGCATTGCGCAGCAATCTCTTCAATCGAATGGGGTTTTGACGGGTTTCTGGGCCGACACGCTCTATGGGTAAGGAAATCGAGACAAACGGACCGGTACGTGCTTCAACCAAACTCTTCAACTCATCCGTGGTCAACGTATCCATGATCTCACTCCTTATAGGGTTATTGAGAGGAACAAACCCCACCCAGACAGTGACCAGGCTAGTGTAGTGACGTCTCGGCGAGTCGAACAGTGCATGGTTTTATCTATCTATAACCACGCTTTCGCAAAAGCAACCTCCTTCAATCAGCCAACCCCGTTTGCCAATTTACCAGGCGAACGGGCATCTATGGATCCCCTATTTGATTATCTTAGCACCACTCGCACGGCTGCACTATGACTGAGGTAACGCTGACGGCGGTCACCCCGAGACATGACCCCGGGCACTTACAAAGCACGGAGAGCATTCTTATGATCAAAAGCCGGTGTAATAGATATGGTGGAGGGAGCAATCATACTCATATGAACGGGAAAATAAATCGCAGATTACTGTACGCAGCGTTAACGTTGGGCGCATCCGCTCTGGTGCTGGCCGGATGCAGTGGTCTGGCAAACTCGGCGTCCACAGCCGGCCGTAACAGCCAGAACACAACTCCTGCTGGCACGCAGGCCCAGGTGACCACAGGCACCGTGCGAACCACGATCGTCGGCACGGGCCAGGTTGTTGCTCGCGACCTGGCCGACGTCGGGTTTAGAACTTCTGGACAGATCATTTCGGTCACCGTGCAGCAAGGGGACATGGTAAAGACTGGCCAGCCTTTAGCTTATCTCGATAATAGCAACCTGAAGCTCTCGGTTCAGTCGGCATATGATAACTACATTAACGCACTGGCTACGTATAGCCAGACCGTAGAGGGACCGACCGCATTGGACGTGGCTTCAGCTCAAGCGGCTGTCTCGAGCGCCGAAGCGGCCTATAGCGACTTGCTCAAGCCACCAGCCAGCACTTCGCTCGCCAGCCTGGCGGCCGCTGTGGCAAACGCACAAGACGCCTTGCAGCAAGCCCAAGCCTCATACGATACGGCGTTTAAGCATAATCCGGCTGCCATTGGCGCTTCATCACAGGCGCTGGCCCTGCAGACGGCTACCAACAACTATAACGAGGCTAAGGCTAACTACGACAACGCTTTCCAGCCGGCGAGCAGCGGTTCGCTGGCCAGTGCCGCGGCCAATATTAAGGCGGCTGAAGACAAGCTCGCGGCTCTTTACCCCGTGACTGACACAATCATCGCAGCCAAAGCCAAAGCAGATGCTGCGTATGTGGCCTGGCAAACAGCGAACCAAAGCCTGTCCGACGCGGTCATCGTCGCGCCCTACGACGGCATGGTGACCCAGGTGGCTTATAACGTAGGCGACTCGGTCAATAGTGGCCAAACGATCGTCGAAGTGGCAGACATATCGAATCCCTGGTTCGAGGTGAATGTAGACGAGTCTGACATTGGCAATGTGCGCGTGGGCCAGCCCACCATTATCCAATTGCAAGCCTATCCCACCACACCCATCTCAGGAACGGTGGAGTTCATCGCACCTAATGGCACCACCAGTTCAAGCAGTGTAACCTTCCAGGTGAAGGTGGCACTCGGCAATATCATGGCAAACAGCGCCATCACGCCGACGGGCGTCAGCCAGTTCAGGCAAAGCGGTCAGGGTGGTCAGTTCCAACGTGGTCAAGGCCAGCGCAACCCGACAGGTCAGGGTCAGCAATCAAACCAGACCAGCCAGTCAACTCGTACCGGTCGGACCAGTTCGACCGGCAATAGCAGCCAGTTCGAACGGCCAATTGTGCGTCTGGGAATGAGCGGCACCGGTCAGATTGTAACCGCCCAGGCAACGAATACCCTGGTAATCCCGGCAGGTGCTTTAGTGGTCGATCGCGCGACACGCAGTTATATCGTTTACAAGGTGACTGGCACTAGCAACGGCAAGCCTGTGACGCAATCCGTGCCCGTTACCGTCGGCATTCGTGACGCAGGGGGAACCACCGTTCAGATATTGAGTGGACTTAACGCGGGCGACACGATCCTGGTACCGAACTCGGCAGCCCCGACGACTACCGGTGGTGGCGGCGGCGGCCGCTTCTTCTTCGGTGGCTAAGTGCTTTCGAGGTCAGAATAGGTGGAAACGCTATGATCGAGCTTAAAAACATTACGAAGGTCTACAAGATGGGTAACGAGACCGTCCGTGCGCTCGACGACGTCAGTCTGAAGATCAATGATGGTGAGTTCGTTGCCATCATAGGTCCTTCGGGCAGCGGCAAGAGCACCATGATGAACGTGATTGGCTGTCTCGACAAACCTACCAGTGGTGAGTATTGGCTGAACGGAAAGGATGTCAGTCGACTGAGGGACGATCAGCTGGCGACGGTACGCAACCGGAATATCGGCTTTGTGTTTCAGATGTTCAACTTACTGAATCGCTCCAGCGCGCTACGCAACGTGGAGTTACCGCTGCGCTATGGCGGTGTCCACGGACACGATCTCTATAAACGCTCCGTGGACGCGCTGGATTCGGTGGGGTTGAAAGATCGCGTACGGCACCGGCCAGTGGAGCTATCGGGCGGGCAGCAGCAGCGTGTGGCTATCGCACGTGCACTCGTCACGCAACCCTCACTCCTGTTGGCGGATGAGCCCACCGGCGCATTGGATTCACACACCGGTGAGGAGATCCTGCGCCTGTTCCGACAGTTACATGAAGAACGCGGCCTGACGGTCGTCCTGGTGACCCATGATATGAACATTGCCCGTCACACGAACCGCATCGTCGCCATCAAGGATGGCCGCATAGAGAGTGATGTGTCATGAACATATTTGAAACCATACGCACAGCCCTGGAAAGCCTGACAGCCAACAAGCTGCGCACACTGCTTACCATGCTGGGCGTCATCATCGGTGTGGGCTCAGTCGTCGCGCTGCTTTCTATTGGGGCAGGAGTCACGGCTAACATTACTGGACGGATTTCCAGTATTGGATCGAACCTGATCACGGTATCGCCCATGTTCAACCAGCCAGGTGCGCGTCTGACCATGGCCGATGTGGCGGCCCTTTCAAATCCGCTCGCCCTCCCGGAAGCGACCATGGTTTTGCCTGAGGTTCGAGGCAACCTGCTGGTTGCGGCGGCGACGAACACGAATAATGAGAGCACCTCGGTGTCGGGCGAGGAGCCTGCGTTCTTCACCATGCGCGCCATCCAGATGGCCGAGGGCAACATTTTCACAGCCAATGACGTTTTAGTTCAAACTCACGTGGCGGTCATCGGGTCTGCCGTCGCGACCACGCTTTACCCCAATGGTGAAAATGCGCTGGGACAGACCATCCTCGTCGGCAGCGTACCGTTTAAGGTCATAGGTGTGGCCGTATCCGTAGGTGGTTTTGGCCCTAACAATACGGATGACAACGTCTACGTGCCCATTACCGTGGCCATGAATAAACTGTTCGCGGGTCGTGCCGCCGGGCTGAACGCCGTATCGGATATCTATATTCAGTTGGATCAAGCCAACGACTTTACGGCGGCTCAGAACGATATTCAAACCATCCTGCGTCAGAATCATCACCTGGTGCCAGGCCAGCCCAATGACTTCCGTGTCTTCAACCAGGCGCAGATCGCCAGCACCTTGGATCAGGTCTCCCAGGCTCTGACGGAGTTCCTGGGTGCTATCGGTGGTATTGCATTACTCGTAGGCGGAATCGGAATTATGAACATCATGCTGGTGAGTGTTACGGAACGCACTCGCGAAATTGGTGTGCGCAAAGCCATTGGCGCCAAGCGGTTTACGATCCTGATGCAATTCCTGACTGAAGCCCTCACCGTGAGCGGCTTGGCCGGGCTGATTGGGCTGGGTCTGGGAGTCGGCGCATCGGACCTGATTGGGAGAGCGCAATCGAACCTGAAACCAGCCGTGCAGCCGACTGCACTGATCGTTGCCTTCGGCTTCTCAGTGATCATCGGTGTGGTCTTCGGGCTCTATCCAGCCTGGCGCGCCAGCCGGTTGGAACCAGTCGAGGCATTACGCTACGAATAGCTCATTCATCAATCAACGGTACGGGTCGGGTCCTGGCTCGACCGATCCGAATTGGAATGGATGTTGAAATCGCTCTAAAATAGGTATAGCCTCTCCAAAGTGAGAGGCTATATCCCACTTGGTGCAGGTAACGTGGGCGGGTGGTATGACTTTATTCACCCAGCATCATCAGCTGGCTGATTGGGATATGTATAGTACGGATGGGGTTACCAGTAGGTTTACACAGGCGCATCCGAATATGAGAGAAGTCTTACGCCTGATCCGACTCACGCTGCTACTGCGCATTCTCGTGGCTGCGGCCGGTGCGCTCGTGGCGTCGACAATGCTGCCTGGGGTGGTGGGATTGGAGTTGGCTGTCGCGCTGCCCTCTTTTCTCGTCCTGGGCTTCACGTTCGTGGCGTCATTCAAACGCTGGGAGGGTGCACCTTTCGTCAAAGGGCTCCTGGCTGCGGTGATTCTCGCGCAAGCAGTCGAGGCAGTTGTCAGTCGTATCGGCTTCCAGACGGTGATGGCATCACTCGGCATCAATCTGGGCCAATCGTTTACGCGCACCGTTGGAGGCGCTCCTGGCGGGGCGATCATGCGCCTGCCGCTTTCGGCGTCGCTGCTGTTTATCACGATTCCAGCCCTGTTGGGCGCCTGGGTCAGCGGCCGGCATGGCGCTCTGCGTTGGGCCGCATTCGCCGTGCTGATGAGCATGCTTAGCAATGTCACCATTACGTCACCGGAGCTCGCGCAGCTGCGCCTGAACGCCGGCCTGTTTGGCGCTCAGGCAATGGTGGTGTTCATTACCTGTTACTTCGTCGGTATCCTGGCAGATCAGCAACGCGCGGAGCAGGCCGAATTGGAAAAGGCCAACCATCAACTGGCAGAGCAGGCTCTGGTGCGCGAACAGCTAGCAGGCTCGCGCGAGCGCGTACGGTTGGCGCGTGACTTGCATGACACGCTGGCTCATACACTGGCCGGGCTGGTAGTACAGGCCAACGTAGTGAACACCTTGATTGACAAGGACCCCATGGCCGCCCGGCGTGAGCTGGCACGCATTCAGGCCGTGGCGAAAGAAGGCTTGGAAGAAGCCCGCGCAGCGATTAGCGATCTGCGCGCCAACATGGTTCAGGACCTGGGGCTCTCGGGTGCGTTACGCCGGCTCGCCGAGATGACTCGGCAGCGTGCAGATCTGGATGTCACCTTCGAGCAGTCAGGCGACGATTTGCAGCTGGACAAGGATAGCGCGGAAACACTGTTTCGCATTGTGCAGGAAGCGGTCACCAATATAGAGCGCCATGCCCGCGCCAAACACGTAGACCTGAGCATTACTCAGACCCCACCCCCCGAACGGACGATCGTCATACGCGTACGGGATGATGGCGTGGGTTTTAACGTAACTTCACTGGATGACGAGCGCTTCGGCTTACGCGGCATGCGCGAACGGGCTGAGTTGATCGGCGCACATCTTCGCCTGGACAGCACTTTGGGTGTGGGGACCACGGTCACGGTAACGCTCAGGCTACAGGCGAACGTGCCCATGCTTCTTTCTCAAGCTGCTTCAGACGTCCCGGTCAAGTGACGTTCCCTTGAGGCCAGCCAAAGCTTTCAGTTGACCACACCGACCCAACGACGGTGAATAGCGCCGTAATGGCATCGAACCATCGCACAGATGAGATAGCTGCGTAGGTATCCGCTAAAATAGAACGCTATTCGATTTCGACGTGATATATCCATGACGCGTGGCACACCTGCGATACGCTGGCAAACCCTATTGTCGTGGGCAATTGCCCTCGGTCTGCTTGCCTTTCTGCTGGCTCAGGTCTCGCTACGAACCCTTGTGGACCTGTTCCTGCACGTGAACCTGGCCGGAGTGTTGATCGGTGTCCTTCTGTATATGGGCACGAACGTTGTGCGCTCGCTGCGAGTGGTCTGGATTTGCGATCGGCCCTTTTCCGACACCTGGCCCCTACTGGTGCCTACCCTGGCTTCCAGCTTCGGCAATAACGTCTTGCCAGCCCGCGCGGGAGAACCGATATTCGTGTGGGCGGCGCATGAACGTCTCAGACTAAGCTGGGGAACCAGCTCGGCGGTTATGGTCATCATGCGTGTCTTCGACACGATGCTGGTGGCATTTATCTTCGTCTCTGCAGCACTGATTACAGGCGCCGCTGAATCCTCTCCGGTATTGGGTGTCATTTCACTGCTGCTGGGAATAGCTGTGGTGGGCACGGCGCTGTTGCCCTGGCTGGGCCAGTATCTGGTCCGCATACTCGTGGCCGTCACGCGCCTGAGCCGCCGACCGAAGATTATCGAGTTCGTCGAGCAGGAGGGGGAGTTGGCGGCTGACGCCTTTACCCAATTGCGTGCACCACGTATTTACGCCGGTGTCGTATTCACTTCACTGGTGATCTGGGTTATGTTGTTTTTATGGATCTTTATACTGGTCCGCAGCATCGGGGTGAACGTCACGCTGGGCCAATCAATCCTCGGCTCCACATTTGGCATTCTTTCCAAAGCGGTTCCCTTCTCATCCATCGGCGGTTGGGGCGCTCATGAAGTCGGCTGGACGGCTGGCTTCATGCTGTTGGGCTTCCCGAGCAGTCTGGCGATCAGCAGTGGCTTCGCCGTCAATACACTCATCATCATCACCTCCGCCGTCTGTGGACTACCTGGCTGGGTAACATTAACCAGCGACCAGCGTCGTAGGCGCGCAGCGCGCCTCCCCGTGCCTTCCCCGGAGGAAAGATGACTCGCCATACCCCTGCCTCCAGTCTTCTGCCCCAAAACGTACGATCCGAATCAGATCTCCCACCCGGGGGTCCTCCACCCGGCGCCTCGCCCGCTAGTGGGACATGGATGGCGCATGAGCCGCGCCTGTTTGTACAAATATGCGCCCTCAATGAACAGGACAATATCGGCCCAGTGATCCGCAGCATTCCACGCGTTATCGATGGAGTGGCTTCAGTGCAGGTGCTGGTCATTGATGACGGCTCCACTGACCGCACCGTGAATGTGGCACGTGATATGGGCGCAGACTATGTGTTGCACCACAATGTGCGAAGAGGCCTGGCACGCGCATTCCAGGATGGGATTGATGCCTGCCTGTCACGTGGGGCCGACATCGTGGTCAACATCGATGCCGATGGACAATACGATGGCACGGAAATCCCAGCCCTCATCGCACCCATTCTGGCGCATCAGGCTGATCTGGTCGTGGGTGACAGGCAGGTTCAGTCGTTGCAACACTTCACGCAGCGCAAGCGTTTGCTGCAGCGCCTCGGCAGCCTGGTGGTGCAGGTCGCGGCCGGCGTACAGGCACCGGACGCCGTGTCGGGCTTCCGTGCTTACGGACGTGAGGCCGCACTACGCCTGTTTGTCACCAGTGTCTTCTCCTATACCGTCCAGAGCCTGATCCAGGCTGGTAAGCTGGGACTGGCTGTAACCAGCGTTCCGATCCACGCGCGTGAGACAACCCGCCCGTCTCGCCTGCATCATGGCACACTGCACTTCGTTACCCAGCAAACCACCGTGCTCATCCGCACGTACGTGACGTACGAACCACTTAAGACATTTGGCTTGCTGGCGTTACTTTTCTTCATCGTCGGCGCCGGGCTTCTCGTGCGTCTCGTGATCATCGCTGCGGGCGAAGCCGGACAGTTCATCGGACATTACCAGTCGCTGACAGTCGGGGTGTTCTGCATCATCATCAGCCTGTTGTTCTTCATGACAGGCATTACGGCTGATCGCATGCGTGAGAACCGCCGCATGATTGAAGAAGTGCTCTACCGCCTGCGCCAACAGGCCGCACAACCTGGACCGCAGGGAGAGCCCGTCTCGGAAAACAAAAGAACCCAAGGTGTAGATTCACCGGTAACCGAACGCGTCAATGACTGACTCGCCCGTCGATTCACCCTCTCGCCATCTGAACAGGGTCCCAAACGTGTTGTGGCTCATCACGGCGCTGGTACTGGCTGCTTTTGTACTGCGCGTCGTCGATTTACAGCGCCGTCCCCTGCACTTTGATGAGGGCATAAATGTCACCATGGGGCATCGCACACCCGCCGAAGTACTGGCGCTTTCACAGCAAACTTTCGACAATGATCCACCCGGTCATCGCTTAATCCTGGGGCTTTGGATGAGGCTGGCTGGACCGTCACCTCTCTCCATCCGAATATTCTCGGTGTTCTTCAGCTTGCTGGCTGTGGCTCTCACCTATCGATTGTGCCGCCAGATGCATCTGGGGTTCTGGCCAGCGCTCGCGGCCGCTGGATTTGTCGCTGCACTGCCCTACTCCGTCGATTATGCCCAGCAGGCCAAAGGCTATGCAATGGGTCTGGGCATGAGTATGGTTTCCTGGTGGATGTGGACACGCTTGCCCGCAGGCAGGGATGTTCCCAATCCAGTGCGGAGGCTGGGCGCAGTGCCGCGGAATCGCGGAGCTGTATTGATCACGTATGCCATCAGCACGGCACTCGCCCTGGCTACTCACTACTACACACTCTTCCTGTTGCCTATGCAATGGCTGTGGTTACTGGGTACGCGTATCACACGATCAAACCTCACCAAGCTGGTCCGCGACCCTGCGGAACGCAGGATGGTGTTACAGGCTCTGGTAGCGCAACTGGTTGCCTGTGTGCCGATCGGTGTGTGGTTGGCGCTCATGGCGGCGTCGCTCCAGGTCAGCACGGCCCGTTCATCAACCAAGATGCAGCGCTCGCTGGCCCTTTCACTGCTGGCCCGCATCCTTGGCGAGGTAAGCGCCAGCCAGTTCGCTCCGGCCGTCCTGGCCACAATCGGCTTTCTGGTGCTGGCGGCTGCATTACTGGTCGGTGCGCTAATCCTGTGGCGCAGTGAAAGCCGCCTGCGCCAGGCTTTCTGGTTCGGTGCAGCATCGATAGTGCCGCTTTTGGCTGCCATGGCGATGCAATTGCGGGTAACCTTTTTCTTCCCACGCTTCTTGCTGTACGCATTGCCGAACTTGAGCCTGTTGATCGTTGGCACACTGTTGCCGCTCCGCATATCTCTGCAAAGCCGCTTCACTCAAAGTGCTCAGCGCCGTACCTTCACCCCCGCCAGTGATGTCGCACAGGCTCTTGATAGCAGTCCAGACGCCAGGCGGGGTTACCGCCTCATGCTTGTGCTCACCCGCATGCCGGTGATAGCCCTTACGGGTGTGCTCGTTATTGGACTGGCTTACTTTTACACTGCACCCATTTACAGCGCCGACGATTACCGCCCTATCCTGACGCAAGTGGCTCCGCTCATAAAACCAGGTGATTCAGCACTGGGCACCTACATCTGGATGGAGGGCTTCTTTACAAGTTATGCACCTGCAACCGCTGGCAACTTGCGTTGGTATATCGACTCCTACTCGCCCGACACCATCAATGCACTGATGCAGCCTATAGCCAACTCGTCGGCGCGCATCTGGTCGGTCAACTTCGCGCGCAATCCTGATGCGCCAACCACTCTATCGGTGCTCTGGTTAAAAAATCACGCAGCATTAGCCGGCCGTTTCACATGGGGATCGACAAGTGTGCTTTTATTCGACTTGCGCCCCAGCACCTCCGTCATAACAGAAGCCCAGCGTAGCACCGTCTTCGAAGATGAAATCCGGTTGAATTACGCCGTTACCACCCAGCCAGCCCGGTTGGGAGATAGCATTGTTACGAGTTTGAAGTGGACAGCCCTGCATAAGGTGACAGACAATCCCACGATTTTCCTGCACCTGATGTCACCGGCTGGCCATTTAATAGCACAAAACGACGGCGATGCGGTCAATGGCCAGGCGCCCGCATTTACCTGGGCGGTCGGCCAGCCGGTGCTCGACCGGCGTGCGGTGCTCATCACTTCTCCCCTGCCTCCTGGTGACTACACCGTGGTGGCTGGCATGTATCACCGGCAAGATGGCACCCGCCTGCTTACCACCAGCGGGAAAGATGGCGAGACGGTCGGTGTGCTGCACGTCACGTGCTCGACTACCTGCCCATAGATTTGTCGGGTAGAGTGTATTATTTGATCAGGCATGGTCAAGATCAAGGTGTTAATTGCCGACGATCAGGAGATCATCCGTCAAGGCCTGGCGGTCATACTGGATGCCCAGGACGATATCGTCACCGTTGGCCAGGCACGTGATGGCGAGGAGGTCATCACCCTGGCACGCGCCACCCACCCAGACGTTGTCTTGATGGACATCAAAATGCCACGTCTGAACGGCATCCAGGCTACACGAGTGATCACCGGCGAATTACCGAATACTCAGGTCATCATTCTCACCACATACGATACGGATGACTGGGTGTTTGAGGGCATCCGCGCTGGTGCACAGGCTTACTTGCTCAAAGATGCCAGCACGGATGACCTGGCTAATGCCATTCGCGGCATCTCGCGCGGTGAGAGCCAGCTTGACCCGGCCATCGCGCGTAAGGTGATGGCCGAATTTCGCCGCATCAGCACACCGCCCACCCCCCCTCTCTCACGTCCTCATCCGCACGTAGCAATACCACTTGAAGAACCGGCCATGGAGGCGCTCTCGGAACGTGAAACGGAAGTGCTGGGGCTAATCGCCCAGGGACTGGCTAACAGGGATATCGCCAGCAAGCTCTACTTAAGCGAAGGTACCGTCAAGAACTACGTCAGCAGCATCATGGCCAAATTGCATGCCAATGATCGAACCCAGGTGGTCATCAAGGCTGTGCAGCAGGGCATCGTGAAGTTGTAAAACACTTCGCTTACCACAGACCCGGGATAAGGCGATACCTTACCCGCTGTGCATATTCGGTGTAACCGGGTAATTCTTCCTGCAGCGTGCGATCTTCAAGCACTGTGCGCCACACGATCAGGTACAGATCGATGGCTGCGACAATAAGCGCCCAGAACGAACCCAGCAGGACGGGTGTTGCCACTGTGAACGCCAACATGCCCAGATATCCCGGATGGCGCACGAACTGGTAGGGGCCTGACGTAGCGACTGTGTGGCCACGTCCTTTCAGGCTGCGCACAAAGCCCGAGAAGAAAGGGTTGGATGCCATCGCCCAGCTCACTACGCCATAACCTGCCATGAGGAAAAATAGTGCGATGGCACGGGCCATGAGTTCGGGCTGTGGCGACCAGCCATACCGTGCATCCAATCCGCACAGGATGAGCATCGCCAGCGGCAGATACGTGCTAACCAGGCTCGACAGCACCCTGTCCCAACCCCTGGTATCTTCATCACCCTGTCCGCGTTCGGCGATGAGGTTGGGATTGCGTGGCTCCAACACGATCATATTCACCAGCAACACGCACAGATACACCGCGAGGTAGACCCATGCTGCAATCCATGCCAATTTCCCAGAGGAAATGTACAAGACCGCAGCCTGGAGCAGGAAAACGAATATCACCTGGATGAAGCGCATCCCAATCCCCTGGCGCAAGGATGCACCTTGCCTGCCGTCTTGTGGTGGTTCTTGCTTACCCGTGTTCATTGTCTTGTTGCCCTGAGCACTGCGATACCCGTAACGCATGCCGGGTTGATTTCGCTTCCGGACCGCTTTCACGTTACCGGATACCAGATCAGCTCACTCGCAGGACCATCTTGCTCATTGCCTGCCCTTCAGCCGGCCTAAGCGAGCTGGCTGGCTATCGTAGGTCAATCACCAGAATGGATAAAGATAGTCTGTTTCGACTCATTAGGTAGCCGCCACGTATCGCTTCAAGTCATCAGGCTCCTGGCCATTCTAGACACTGCAAACTGCAACCGGTATGGTGTGTCCGGTGGAACTGTACAACCGGGACCGATCAGCAGTTTGCGCCAGCCGGCTTCTCGCACAGCTTGCCGGATGCCCTCCTCAATTTCCGCCACCGATTGTTTGCTGATTGCCACTTCGTCGATCCCGCCGACCAAAGCCGCCTGCGTTAGCTTGCGCGCTTCGGCCAGGGTTGGCCTGGTGTTGGAGTGTGACCAGCTATAGGCCTCGACGGGGTAGTCCAGCACACGCTCAAACTGCAAATCGAAGCCATGGATATGACCGATGCGCACCAGCCCCTCGGCCGCTTGGAGGATGCGCAAGTCATAAGGCTTCACGAATTCGCCAAATTGTGCTTCCGTCAAACCACTGGCCTGGGGGTGGCTTGCTCCATTCACCGAGTAGAACAAACCGGTAGCGCCATTTTGCTTGAGCGCAACCACATAATCAATCAACGTCTGAGTGACGGCTTCCAACATGGCATGCCCCGCCTGCGGGTTCTCGAAGACAATTTGAGCCGCGCTGGCACCTGCACCGCGGACGAGCGTTTGCAGTGGATTAAAGAGCGTTTCCACGATTGGCACGTCAGGGCCTAATTCACTGTGTAGTTTCCGCAGGCAAGCCAGTTGTTTGGCGAAGGCCGGTTCGCTCATCGGCAACGGTCGGAAGGCTGTCAGATCACTGGCTCCTTGAATCATTTCACCGCCAGGTAGTGGGTAGCGATAGTCATTCATCAACTTCAGATAGTCCCAGTCATAGGTGGTGAAATAGCGCAGGTGAGCGCGTGCCGTCTCCTCTGCCGACAGGTGTTCACTGGCAAAGTGGAGCCACATGCTGGCCGGCAGGTGGTCCACCTGCTCACCTCTGATTGCAGCCACAAAACGTTGCATTTTGGTCATACTCGCCATATGGTCCTCCCTGCCTTCCATTATCAGCATACGTGCGTGGTATCACAATGCCGCACCGCCAGTTTGACAGCCGGCATGGCACAGCTAATATTAATATCGGATGTGGATACGCCACTTGCTGGATCATCCGGCAAAGGAGACGCGTTATGAAGAAAAATCTGGTACGTGATTGGATGTCGCCTAATCCGGTCACCATTGGTCCCAAGACAACACTGCATGAGGCGCACGCAGTGATGAAGGAACACCAATTCCGCCGCCTGCCAGTGGTGGAGCACGACACACTGGTAGGCATTGTCACTCTCTCCGAGGTACTGCATGCCGAACCCTCCGATGCCACCTCGCTGAGCATCTTCGAACTGAATTATCTGCTGGCGAAGATCACCATCGACGAGATCATGACCCGCCAGGTTGTCACGGTGCCGCTGAGTGCCACCATACGCGATGCGGCTCGCATCATGCTGGAGCATGATGTCAGTGGTTTGCCGGTCATGGACGGTGACAAACTGGTCGGCATTATCACGGAATCCGATATCTTCCGTGTGCTGGTGCAGGCGCCTGAGGAAGTCGCCGAAACCAGCCCCACCGATCCAGAGGGCACCCCGCCGGCGCCAGTACAGGTAGTCTCAACATGAACACAAACCCCGACGAACGCAAACGTAAAGCCTATCTCGAACAACTGAAACGCGTCCTGCCTCCCAGCGCTGCCTGGGAGGCATGGTTAACCCAATCAGGCGAGCTACCTCCGGACTTTGACCAGTTCCCCTCTCGCTCGCTGCCGCCTGACCTGCTCGGCGGAGAGAACGGCGCTACAGGAACCAATTTGGCTGGATCCAATCGCATGCCGATTGCCACGCCCACAGCATGGGAGGCGCAGCGAGCTATATTAAAGGAACACCTGCAGCATTGGATCGTGGGACATTGCCCGCCTCCACCGGATAACGTGCGGGCTGAGCTGACGCGCGAGCAGGTGGAGTCTGGGGGTACACGTCGCGAGGTAACGCTGCACTTTGGGCTGAACGAGGGAGCATCACTGCGGTTGATTCTCTTCATCCCACCCGGAGACGGACCTTTCCCAGTCTTCCTTACCCAGGGCACACACCTGGATTGGGCGCGCATCGCCTTACGACGTGGATACCTCGGCTGCGTTTACGCCGGCTCCGACGGTTTCGACGACACCGATTCGTTCAGAGCGGAATATCCTGGTTTTGACTGGTCGCGCTTGATGCGGCGTGCGTGGGCCGGCAGCCGCTGCATCGACTATCTTGACAGGGTCCCCCAGGCCAATACGCAACAGATCGCTCTCACGGGCCATTCACGCAACGGGAAGCAATCGCTTATGGCGAGCGCTTTTGACGAGCGTATCAGTGTGGTCATCTCGTCCAGTTCTGGTGCGGGTGGTGTGCTGTCGGCGCGTACCTTTTCCGAACAGCATTTCGGCGAAGGCATCGAGTTGATCACACGCGTCTTCCCCGAATGGTTTCACCCGCGCTTGCGCTTCTACTGCGGGCGTGAGGACAAGCTACCGGTTGATTTTTGCGAGCTGGTGGCGCTCACAGCGCCCCGGCCGCTCCTGCTGAGCACTGCCCTGAACGACGCCGTCGAGAGTGCATGGGCCATGGAACAGACCTATCTGACCGTGCAGCCGATATATGCGCTCTACAATGCGCAGAATCGCCTGCGCATCCTGTGGCGACCTGGCAGCCACGAGACTTGGCCTACTATTGTCGAGCGATATCTGGACTGGTGCGACACTCACTTCGGTCGCGCGAGCCATGCTTTTGCCGAGCACCTGATCTACCCGCATGACTGGCGACGCTGGCAGGCTACCAGTCGCGAGGCTGTGAACGCGACCGATTACCCTGTTCGCACTTTGGATGCTGACACCCGCGCCACTTCACTCGACGATCTAGGGGTCCACCACCAGCACCTGCGGGCACAGGTAACCTGGATGCTCGGTCATGCACCGCCGGGCATCAGTGCACAGCCTGGCAGCTACGGCGGGGAACCACCCCATATAGCACAACTGCTCAACCGCGCCGATGCGGGCACAGGCCTTGAGAAGCAGCCGGTGGTCTTTGGTGAGTATCTGAACGGCGATGTGTACCTGCCCGCCGGTGCGCGCACCAGTGGGCAAAAACTGCCGGTGGTTCTGTGGTTGCACCCGGCGGCACCTGCGAATGGCTACGTCGCATCATACCGGCGAGGCGAGCAGATATACCGCACTCTTGCGCGCGCCGGCTACGCTGTCTTCTGTTATGACCAACTCGGCACCGGCCGGCGCATTGAGGAAGTGGAGGGATTCTATCGGCGCCATCCCGATTGGTCGATATTGGGCAAGCAGGTGCGCGATGCTCAATCCGCATTGGATGCACTGCAGCATTTACCTTATATCGACGCACAACGAATCGCCGTGCTGGGTTACGGACTGGGCAGTCTGGTAGGCTTGCACCTGGGAGCACTGGACGATCGGCCAGCAGCTTTTGCTTCGGTATGCGGTCCAGCAGCGTTTCGGCTCGACACCAGCCAGGCGCGCACGGGTGGCATCCGGCGCTGGTCTCATGTAAACATGCTGATTCCCAAGCTGGGTTACTTCATCGGCCATGAGGAGCGGATTCCCTACGACGTGAGTGACCTGCTGGCCAGCTTCGCACCCAAACCCGTGCTGGTGATCAGTCCTCAGTTGGATCGCGAAGCTCCTCCCGAGCTGGTAACTCCGGCAGTGGATGCTGCACGTGCTGTTTACGCACTCCACGGCGCCGCCAATCAGTTACAGCAACTCACCCCCGAAGACTACAACCGCTTCGGCCCGGAGATGCACCAGCGGGTTATTATTTGGCTAAGAGCAAACATCGCCACGTAAATCACGTCTTCCGCTTTTATAATCTGCGGCATGAGCACGATCGACCTGACCAGCATGGGCCTGCGCGCGAAGCAGGCCGCGCGGAGCCTGGCGCGCGCCACCACGGAACAGAAGAACCTGGCACTGCTGGGCATCGCGGATGGCCTGTCTCGCTGCCAGGATGACCTGCTGAAGGCCAACGCCGAGGACGTCGCGATCGCTGTGGCGCACAATGTTGCGCCTTACTTTGTGGACCGCCTCACCCTGACACCGATACGCCTGCACCAGATCGCCGCCGACACGCGGGATGTGGCCTCCCTGCCGGACCCGGTAGGTGAGCAGTTCGATCATAATGTGTTGCCCAACGGGTTGCGGCTGCACAAACGCCGTGTTCCGCTAGGCGTGCTGGGCGTGATCTACGAAGCCCGACCGAACGTGACGATCGACATTGCCACACTGGCCGTCAAGAGCGGCAACGCCGTCATCCTGCGAGGCGGCAGTGAGACGATAAACTCCAACCGCGCTCTGGTGGGTGTGATTCACGAAGCCCTTCGCGCTACCGGGTTGCCAGAGCCGAGTGTTCAATTAATCGACAGCCCCGACCGCGCGCTGATCAACGAGCTCTTGCGCCTGCACGACTACGTGGACCTGATCATCCCGCGCGGCGGCGCGGCACTGCATAAACTATGCCGCGAGAACAGCAACATCCCTGTCATCACCGGTGGTATGGGCATCAACCACTATTATGTGGATGCCACGGTTGATCAAGCCAAAGCCGTCGAGGTGATCTACAACGCCAAGGTCCAGCGCCCCACTGTGTGCAACGCACTGGGCACCCTGTTGCTGCAACGTGAAGTGGTGGCGGAGTTTCTGCCCAAGGTCATCGAACGACTCACTCAGGCAGGAGTTAAGTTCAAGTGTGACGAGCGCTCTTATGTGATCGCGCAGCAGAGTAACATCCCACAAGCCAAAGTGGAACACATCCAGGATGGCGAATACGACATTGAGTGGCTGTCGCTCATCCTGAGCGTGAAGGTGGTGGACTCCATCGTCGAGGCTATGGCGCATATCGAGGCGCACGGCACCGGCCATTCCGATGGCATCCTCTCGCAGGATCCTGTTCATATCGCGCGGTTCCTGAACGAGGTGGACTCTGCGGCAGTCTACGCCAACGCTAGCACGCGCTTCACTGACGGCGGCCAGTTCGGCCTGGGCGCGGAGGTGGCCGTCAGCACGCAACGCGTCCATGCCCGCGGGCCCATGGGCCTGCGCGAGCTGACCACCTACAAGTGGGTCGCCGAAGGCGACGGGCACGTGCGGAGCTAGGCCTGCCAAACCACATCACGAATTGATCCCCTTGGCCGGTACTGTGCCTTCATGCGGGTCACCAGCTATCCTGCACCGGTGGACCCGGCTGTGCATGGGCTATGGAACAGTGCCTGGACTAACGGCAACTCGCAGCGCAGGTCGGACCACACGTTTCCCAACCCGTGCTGGTTAAGTGATCACGTCGCGCAGCTAGAAGGGCCGACGGAGCCAGGCTGGCCGCTACCCTCCCAGCAGCCGCGACACGAACGACCACGGCTTTCGGCTGGTGGTTTCGAAGCGTTGACTGTGGGCTGTTTATGCGTCACCCGTCTTATTCGCCAGCCTCCTGGCCGCCACCTTGACCGCCTGCGGATTGACGTCGATGCCGATCCAGCGCCGGCCAAGCTGTTGCGCGGCCACGAGTGTTGTACCGCTGCCGCAGAAGGGGTCCAACACCAGATCGCCCTCGTCACTGGCGAGTTGGACAATGCGCCTGAGCAGCGCCAGCGGTTTCTGAGTGGGATAACCGGTGCGCTCCGAAGAGGTCGGCGCAATGGACGGGATGTCCCATACATCGTCCAGCGGTTTGCCACCTTTCAGCAGGTATCGCCTGCCATACGAATTCATGTAGCGGTTGCCTTGCCCGTCCACATGCCGATATTTACCCAACATTGCCTGTGTCGGCTCGTCGCGCATCAAGTGGAAGCTGTAATGCGTGCTGTTGGCGTACCAGAAAACTACGTCGTGCTTGGTGAGGAGTCGGCGACCAGCACGCGCCGCTCCCAGACCATAGTGCCAGATGATCTCGTTGACGAACACGCCCTCACCCTCTACCGCGTCCACGCAGAAGACATCGTCCAGCAGTAATCGCACGTGGGGGCTCATGCGCCAGTCGCAGTGGAAAAAGAGCGATCCATGGGTGGTGAGTACGCGGCGAAGCTCCAAAACGCGTGGACGCAGATAGACCACATAATCACCTGGCTTGCCAAACGAATCTGAGTACGCCACCCGCTGGGAAGTCGCCCGACCGACCCGGCGCAGGTTCGTGTTAAAAGGTGGATCAAGGTAGATGAGCGCACACGACGCACCAGGCAGCTTGCGCAGCTCATCCAGGCAGTCGCCACACACGAGCCGGTTCGGGGAAGCGTCAGCGCACGGGTTCGTCGGGTCGGTTTGTTGCATGGCTGTTCCAGTGATGATACAACTACACCATTCGTCATTAGGACCTGAGCATGGCAACTTTGAACTCGCGCGAGCGCATGCTCGCCAGTATCCGGCGCGAGCAGCCGGACCACACCCCGCTTTACGCCTGGGTCTTTGGATTCCACGCTCCCGAGCATCTGCGCTGGACCGGGAAAGGCCAAACCGTGGAGTACTGGTACACGCAGCGCATGGAACACCTGCATACCACGCCGTTGCCCTGGGACGTGACACAGGACTTCAAGCGCGTGGACGCGTGGCTCTCACTCGGCCTCGATGACGCGCTGGAGGTGTCGGTGCCCTGGGGCATGGACGAGCGAGTCACGTGGCATGACACGCTGATCCCTCCAGGCGCCGCTTTGCCGGGCCGCGGTAAAGTCGCGCAGGAGCAGCCTGTTTGGCTGCGCGAATACCAGACACCCGGCGGTCTCCTCTTGCACGCCGTCAAGAAGACGGGTGAGGTTCAGCCAGCCGGTTGGGTGATTCAGCCCGACGGCGTACCACTCTTCGAAGATTTCAACATCCCGCGTGCCGCGAAGCACCTGGTGAGCAGCCTGGCGGATATCGATGGTGTTCAGTGGATATACCAGGCGCCAGGCGCAGTGCAAGGTGCGTGGATGGCGGAGCGCATGAGTCAGGTAACGCCTTTCGCAGCCGACCGCGGCGTGATGGTGCAAGCCTGGAGCGCCTTCGGTGTGGATGCTGTCGTGTGGATGGCGGGTGTGGAAAACGCCGTGATGCTGGCGATGGAAGCGCCTGATGCCTTCACCACCCTGCTGGACGCTGTCCAAACGGCAGATATTGGCCGCACAGCACTGGCTCTGGAGTACGCGGTGGATGTGGTGGTGGAACGTGGCTGGTACAGTTCGATCGACTTTTGGTCGCCGCGCCTGTTTCGTCAATACTTCAAACCGCGCATCGCCGAGCTGGCCAGACTGGTGCATGCCAAGGGGAAATTGTTCGCTTACGTGATGACCACCGGCGTGGCTACGCTGGGCCCGGACCTGGCGGAGGCGGGAGTAGACTTGCTCTACTACGTGGACCCGGCGCAGGATCATGTGGATCCAGCATGGGCAAAACGTGAATTGGGGCAACATATGGCACTGGCCGGTGGTATCAGTACCAGCCTGACCCTCACACCTGCGAATCCGCAAGCCATCGCTGCGGCGGTGCGGCAGGCGCTGGACGGTATGAGCCGGGGTGGAGGTAATATTCTATCGCCGGTCGATGCACTCTTCCCCGACACGCCATGGTCCGCTGTACAGGCTATGATCGACACCTGGCGCAGTTACATCCGCTAACAAACGCGAATTGTCACGAATGCACGATATGGCGGTCCGTTCGAATCGGTGTTTATTCGTGAAGATTCGTGGGTTAAATTGGAGGTAAATAATGGCTGGAGTTTTCAGGTTCTCGTTCGGTCCATGGAATATTCATGAAGGAGCTGACCCATTCGGCCCGGAGGTCCGCCGCACGATCTCCTTTGAGAAGAAGTTGGGATTATATAAAAAGCTTGGTTTTGACGGCGTGCAGTTTCACGACGACGATGCGGTGCCCGACCTGAACGACCTGAAGCCAGAGCAGATTACCCGCAGAGCCAAGTCGCTACGTCGCAAACTGGAGGCGCTGGGGTTGGTGGCAGAGTTCGTCGCCCCGCGCCTTTGGATGGACCCGCGCACCATCGACGGCGCCTACACCTCCCATGACCCCAAGGCGCGCGCCTATGCTCTGGACCGTTCCAAGCGTGCCATCGATATCGCCGCTGCATTGGGAACAAACCTCCTGGTGTTGTGGCTGGCACGCGAGGGCAGTTATATCCGCGAAGCAAAGGACAGCAAAGTTGCGGCCGACCGGCTGGTGGAGGCAATGAACGTGATGCTGGAGTACGACCCGGCTATACGCATCGCCGTGGAACCCAAGCCCAACGAGCCGATGGACCAGGCTTATCTGCCTACCACGGGCCACGCATTAGCCATTGGCTACCGAACCGTTGCCCCAGGGCGCATGGGCATCAACATCGAGAGTGCGCACGCCATTCTGGCCGGGTTGGATCCGTCGGATGAGATGGGCTTTGCCCTGTCCTTCGGCAAGCTGTGGACCGTACACCTGAACGACCAGAATGGGTTGAAGTTTGACGAGGACAAGTCGTTTGGCTCAGTGGATCTGCGGCGCGCGTTCAACCAGGTACGCCTCCTCGATGCATACGATTTCGGCACGCACGGCGAATTCGTCGGCCTGGATGTGAAAGCCATGCGAACTCAAAAAGATGACGTCGCCACCCGCCATCTTTCCAATAGCCGCGAGGTTTTCAACAGCCTATTGGACATCTCGCGTGGCCTGGACCCCGCGAAGATGCAGAGCATGGTCTCGGCGCGCGACTATGAGGCTCTGGACCTGTATATCATGAGTCAGTTCCTGGACCGGGCGAGGTAGGATCAACGTGCGCGAACTGATGCCACGCGTCGCCGTGGGTGCTCTTTTCAGCCCGCTGGAGGTTGGCGCCGGCCGCGCACCTCAGGCCGCCGGTGACCTGGCTGATCTGTTGGAGCGCAGTGGCTGTGATACCGTGCACCTGGGTCATCTAGGTAGCACCCAGGCAGCCATCTCAGCAGGCCAGCACGCTGCGGAAGCACATGTGGATGCCCTCGCCCTGGTTGCTGCAAGCTGGTACGAAGACTACCTGCTGCTGGACCTGCTGGAGGAATGCAGCATACCCTTGCTTTTGTGGTCGCTGCCCGGCATGGAGACTGGTGCGCTGTGCGGCACGCAGCAGGCCACCAGCTACCTGCAGCAACTGGACAAGCCCTACGTGGCTGTATTTGGTGCCATCGAGCCAGGCGCTCCGCTTGTGCGTACTCTGCGCTTCCTGCGCGCGGCCGCGCTGCATCGCCGCTTGCGGCATGCGCGTATCGGACTGGCGGGCCTGCGCACACGAGGCATGACGGAGGTGGCCGCAGTTGAAATCGCCCTCAAGAAGGTACTGGGTGCTCGCGTGGTGCCGGTGGATATGGTGGCCTTAATCAACCGCGCCCGCCAGACCAGCCAGAACGAGACACTGCCGGTGTGGAACACCGTAAAGCAGGCCGCGGGTAGCGTGCAGGTGACCGACACAGCCGGGCAGGAAGCCGCCGGCTTCTATATCGCCATCCGTGAACTGTTTGAACGCGAAGGCCTGTCAGCCCTCGCGTTCGGGTGTTACCCAGACTATATGGGCTGCGCCTGCATGGCCGCCTCGCTTCTGGCCGACTCAGGCGCGCCGGTGGGCTGCGAGGGCGACGTGAACGGTGCACTTGCGATGTTTATACTGCAGACGCTCACAGGCCAGCCGACCCACAACACCGACTGGTTGGACCCATTACCTGATAGCAGCGTGGTGTTCACGCATTGCGGTTCAGGTTCGTATACGCTGGCTGAGCGACGAGAAGACATCACGCTCGCTCCTGTGCGGCTGGCCAACACAGGTGTGTGTTCGCTCTTCCCAGCGCGCCCAGGCAAAGTGACGCTCACCAACCTGATGCCCTCCGGCGCAGGGTACCAGATGGCCGTGCTGCAAGGCGAAGCGCTCCACACCGACATGGTGTTCCCTGGCAACCCGCTGCGGGTCAAGTTCGATCAGCCGGTGGAGCAGGTCATCGACTGGATCCACGAAGAAGGCATTGGTCACCACTGGATGGCTGGCTACGGCCACGTCGCCGGAGAGTTGAAAGAACTCGCGCGGATTATCGGGCCAGGACTGCGCTACCTGGAACTGCTGGCACCTGGAGTGGATCTCAGCAGGTGCGGGGATGTGAAATTCGGTGGATGATAAACAAAAGGCGGCGGGTAAGAGAATTAGTGCGGCAACCGTAAGCGATCAATCCTTTGGTGTGATTCCGATGCGCTACAGCGGAAACGAATACCAGTTCCTGCTCGTGCAACACCACGCTGGCCACTGGGCTTTCCCCAAAGGACATGCTGAAAACGGTGAGACGGAACAGCAGGCGGCACGCCGCGAGCTGAGAGAGGAGACTGGCCTGCGTGACATTCTTCTGCTTGAGGGCGTAACGTTCACTGAGACCTACTACTTTCGCCGAGGCAATCGGACGGTGGCAAAAACGGTGCGTTACTTTCTCGGGGTGGTAAAGGAAGGCACCGTACATATCCAGGCCAGTGAGATAAAAGCTTACCAGTGGGCCAGCGGCGCCGAGGCTGCCGGACTAATCACTTTCAGTGAGAGCAGGCGCCTGCTCGACGAAACCCAACAGTACCTGGAGCAGAACAGCGAGCAGGTCAGACAGCTCGTGCAACAGATCGAGTAGGCTCACGCACCGTACAGGGCGTACACGGCAAAGGTAAAGCCTCACTGGCAGGACCAGCGGGACAACCGCAAGGTGTCGGTATCCTGGTCGCCACAGTTCGCAGGACACGGGTTGACTCCTCCCCCACAGGTCATCTATCAAAGGCAGCAAGCTCCGGCCGCTCGATTGCCGCGGCATTTGCAGAATGCAACGAACCTCCGTACAGTTAACACATGCGAATAACTGACATCAAAACCTATATGGTCGATTTCGGGGCAAGCAACTATGTCTTCGTCAAGATTTTTACGGATGAGGGCATCGAAGGGGTCGGCGAGAGCACCCTGGAAGGTAAGGAGCTCTCAGTCATCGGCGCGATTCAGGAACTGGCTCGTAATCTGATCGGGCAGAATCCTCTGGATATTGAGCTGCACTGGCGCAAATGGCAGATGACCTCGTGCTGGAAGGGAGTGACCGACTTCACGGCGATCAGCGGACTGGAGCAGGCCATGTGGGACATCACCGGCAAGTATTTCCACACCCCGGTCTACCGGTTGTGGGGCGGTCCGGTACGGGACGCTGTCCGCGCCTACACCTGGCCTGGCCCATACACCACACCTGAGGAGTGTGGCGAAGCCGCCGCACAGGCTGTCGAGAAGCTTGGGTTCACCGGTCTCAAATTCGACCCGTTCCGTGATGAATATTTCACCATTTCGCCGGAAGGACTGGCGTACGTAGTGCAGTGCATGCGTGCCGTGCGTGATGCGGTGGGCCATAAGGCCGATGTCGCCGTCGACGGCCATTGGCGCTTTGGTCCCCAGGCGGCTATTCAGATCGCGCGCGCATTGGAGCCATTTGATCTCCTTTTCTTTGAGGAGCCGGTTCCGTCTGATGGTAACGAAATGCTCGCGCGGGTCCGGGAGGAAGTGCGAGTGCCCCTGGCCACGGGCGAACGCTATTACACGCGCTGGGGGTTTTGGCCGCTGCTCAAGGACCGTCTGGTCGACGTGATCCAGCCTGACGTGTGTCACGCTGGAGGCATCCTCGAACTCCGCAAGATCGCAGCCATGGCCGAACCCTGCGGTGTGACGGTCGCGCCACACAATCCCAATGGCCCCGTCTCGTTGGCGGCGGTCGTACAGTTCGCCGCTTGCACGCCCAACTTCCTGATCACCGAGTCGGTGCACACGCGCACCTTGGCAGAGCAAATCGTCAAAGAACCGTTGCTCGTTCAGAACGGTTTCATCCCTTTACCTACCAGGCCGGGGCTGGGTGTAGAGCTGGATGAGGCAGCCCTGGAACAGCACCCAGGCAACCCCAAGGACATCTGGTTCCCCAAGCGGCTTGTATATTAGCATCCGTTCACCCTATGTACACTCCCCTGCGCTCATGGGAACAGCCTCACATCCAGCACGGTGCCGGCGCTCAAGTGGTCCACTCCGAGAGGGGCACACGCCAATCCATCTGCACGCACCAGACCGAAGATCAGGTTGCTCTTGGTTGAAACGGGTTCAGCCTTCAGACTGCCCAGTTCCCCGCCAAGCTTCACGGGGAACCAGTGCTCCAGATCTGGCGGCGACTTCACGTCTCTGCTCAGTGCTGCGCTGAGAATGTATGGGTGGGGGGGTGGTGCACCCTGCATTCGCCAGAGCGTAGGAGCCACAAACAGGCTGGCCGTTACCAGCGCACTGATGGGATTGCCGGGCAGGCCAAACACGGGCTTGCCATCGCACACCGCAAAGAGGGTTGGCTTACCAGGCCGGAAGGCGATGCCGTGCACCAGGATGCCCGGCTTACCCATGCTGTTCACCACATCGGGCGTAAGGTCACGCTCGCTCATCGAGCTGCCTGCCATGAAGACGACCGCGTCTGCCTCGCGCATGGCGCGCATGGCTGCCTGCTCGAAGGCGTCGCGCCGGTCAGGCAGGATGCCATAATCCAGCCCCACCCCGCCGTTACGAGCCACCAGCGCCAGGAGCATGGGCGTGTTGATGTTACGCACCTGCCCCGGCCTGGTGTTCACGCTGGCCGGCACCACCTCGTCACCGCTAGCGATGAGCGCCACACGCGGCTGGCGCACCACCTCGATCTCAGTCATCCCGAGTGCGAGCAACCCGCCGATCTCGGGCTCGCGCAGGCGGGCGCTGGCACGCATGACTACTTCACCTGCCTGTACATCTTCGCCTTCGCGGATGATGTTCTCTCCTGCCGAGAGTTGTGCCTGTGTCTGGATTTTCGCTAAACCCGACATATCCAGTGCGCGAGTCTGCTCCACCATCACCACGGCGTCAGCACCTGCGGGAATGTTACCGCCCGTATGGACCAGAGCTGCATCGCCCAGCTTGATTCGCAGTCCGGTCAGCTCGCCCATCTTCACCTCGCCGATCACGCGCAATACGCCGGGTGTAGCTCCAGCCTTCACGGCGTAACCATCCACGGTACTGCGGCGGAATTCTGGCATGGCTACAGGTGAGGTCACGTCACGCGCCAGCACACGGTTATTTGCCAGGGTCGTGGCAACCGTCTCTGTGGGCGGGAAGGCATGGGTGGCGTTCAGTGCCGCGTTCAGCTTCGCCATGGCATCCGAGGAAGATAAAAGGTCGAATGTTCGCATAGTTGCCCATATTAAACCAACTGGAATTTGCCGGCGGCGCGGTCCACATAAGCAGTCCGATTGCCCACCCTCACGTTGTCATACGTACCCGGCACAATGGTCAGAGTGCAGGCTGCGCCGTAATGGGGCGGATGGACAAGCTGGAGATGGCAGTTGTGACGAAAGTCGCCTCGAGCAGTAACAGACAGCTATAACCTCTGATCACTCCGGAGTATGTATCAGGCAGGTTGGTATTCACTCGCGCCCGCTGCGGAGAAGGCGATGGAGGTGGGCGTGCGCAAGACAGCCCAGGCCTGAAATGAGCTGGCGAGGGCACCAGAAGCCAACCCATGAAATCCGGTCGCTGGCGCAGCGGCAGATGTGGCAGTCGGCACCGGTAAGGAGGTAGGTGGCTGCCCGATGGAGGGTTGCTTACCGTGAGAAGCAGAAAAGATAGTGAGCAAAATGAGGACGACCAGAACAATGATGATGGGTACGATGAACAGGCCTACTGCCAGCGAAGTCTGGCTGCGCGGGGTGGTGGGGATGGGCTGCACATGAGGGACAAATGGTGTCTTGCTGGCCGCTTGTTCGCTCGCCACATCGGATTCTGCGCCTGCGGCGTTGTCTGGTTCAGAAATGGGGATCGCCCCCCCGCAATAGGCGCACTGCATGGACAGGGCTCCACGCTGGTACGTATTCGTGGCACCACAGTGCGGGCACTGGATTGATTCGGTCTCGCTAGGGGAGGGAGTTTCTTCACTCATTGTCGCTGCCCTCTATCTTATCGCCAGATGAACGGCCTGCGGGCTAAAGGCCGAGTGTATACCTCGTCACGTGCGTGCGGTCGTTTGAAAGGACGATGAGGTCACCTTTGTCGTCAAAAGTGAAGGCGCCGGCGGACCTGTCCAGGCTGAATGTATGCACGGCTTGGCCAGTGGGACCAAAGATATGCACGTGGTTGAAGTCGGCCACGTAGAGCTGGCCGCGGCTGTCGATCGCCAGCGATGACGCTTGCAGGAGCTGGCCAGCGCCACTGCCGCGCGACCCGAACCGGTTGATGAACTTCCCTTCCGGGCTGAATTTAAAAATGGAACTGGCCATCTCGGCCAGGATATAGATGTTGCCCTGGCCATCCACAGCAGGCAGATTGTTCAGCTCCACGTTGTCCGTCTGGGAGCTGATTGGCCCCTGGATGACGAGCACGACTTTTCCCTGCGCGTCGAAGCGTACCAGGTCCTCGCGCGCGCCTTCGGTCGAGGTGAAGATGCCCTCGCGCCGCTGGTACCACATAGCTACCAGTCCGCCATCGGACGTGACAGCCAGTTCGCCAAAACCAGGCCCACCCGGGTAGACCAGTCTGCCCAGCGACTTGCCTGATTTACCATCGTAGCGGGTGATGTACTGACCATCGGCTACGTAGACGTGGCCCGTGCGGTCGACGGCAAAGCCCAGCATGAGCGTATTGGAGTGACCGGCAAAGAAGGAGTTAATGAAATCGCCCTGCGAGTCGAAAACCTGGATGCGCCCACCCGTGTACTCACCCACATAGATATTGCCGTCGCCGTCCACGCCTACACTGCGGGCATCTTTGAACAAACCGACACCCACTCCCTCGCCGCCAAAGGCAAGCGTTGGAATGGCGTAGCGCGGGGTTGGCGTGGGCACTGGAGTAGGACGGACCACCACCTTCGTTGGCTTAATCGCTGAAACAGTTGCCTTCGCCCCACCGACGTCGACCACGTTGCTGCCTGCACTCGAAAAGCCATGCGTGGCCACGGCGATGGCCACGATAAGGCTGGCCGCCACAGCGATGCCGCTGAAGAGCGCGGCTAGCCCGCACCCGGTCACGCTGGCCGCGACCGGCGTCACTTCAGAGACCGCCGTTGGGTTCGCCTTGGTGACGAGCTGGGAGGCTGTGATGGCCGGGTGGGGCAGCAACTCGGCTGGCACGGGTGCCGCAGCGCCACAGTAGTTGCATGTCACCGCCACTTCGCCTTTACCGTCGTACTGCACCGGGGCACCGCAGTTCGGGCATTTGTAGGTCAGGACATTTCGATCCTCACTCATGGCCTTTCCTTGCAGCTTGGGTGAGCTACTCCAGCGCTGCCATCAGTATAACTACAGCGAACCCCTTTTGGAACATCTGCCCGGAATAGCGCGGGCAATCAATGGTCAATTAATGGCAGCCCACACCGGTTCATCGCCATCCGGTGCGACCTCCACTCCGGGTATGCCGTTGAACTGGCCCTCTTGCGGCACTGGCGATGACGACGGCTCGGAGGACGCCGAGGCATTAATGGCCTCGTTCTCGGGCATGGAGTTGCGCCCGCGCATATGCGTGCCCGCCCATACATCTGGCTTGATGACCATCTCCTCGCCATCCAACAGCGACGCAATACCCTTCTGCCCGGGTTCCTCGGTAGGTGCGCCTGTCCAGCGGTTGCGTGTGGGGCGATGGTAGTCAGTAGGCTCCACGTAAGTGGAGATGTAACCCTCGAAGTTGCGGAATACCACGCGCTCTGCCGACTGGCTGATCAGATAGTTCGGTTGCACTGGCACCTTGCCGCCACCACCAGGCAGGTCCACTGCATAGGTCGGGATGGCGTATCCACTGGTATGGCCGCGCAGGGCTTCCATGATCTCCAGTCCGGCGGCGATGGTGGTGCGGAATTGACCGCTACCCGCTACCAGATCACACTGATACAGGTAGTACGGTCGCACGCGAATCTTCACCAGATCATGACAGAGCTTTTTGATGGTGTCGGGGTGGTCATTCACGCCCGCCAGCAGCACACTTTGGTTCCCAAGAGGAATACCGGCATCAGCCATTTTCGCACATGCACGAGCCAGTTCAGGTGTCACCTCTTTGGAATGGTTGACATGAATATTCACCCATAGTGGATGAAACTGGCGCAGCATATTCACCAGTTCATCAGTGATGCGTTGCGGGAGGAAGACTGGCACGCGGCTTCCGATGCGGATGATCTCCACATGCGGGATCTCGCGAAGACGGCGCAGCAAATCTTCCAGCACCTTTTGCGGCAAGGTCAGCGGATCGCCGCCGCTCAGCAGGACGTCGCGCACCTGGGGGGTACGACGAATGTAGTCGATCTGCGCATCGTGCTGCTGCCGGCTGAAGGTGGCATGCGGGTCGCCCACGATGCGACTGCGGGTGCAGTAGCGGCAATAGGATGCACATTGGGTAGTAATAAGCATCAGCACCCGGTCGGGGTAGCGATGCACCAGGCCTGGAACGGGCGAGTGTGACTCTTCGGCCAGCGAATCGCGCATCATGGCATCGAAACCCTGCAATTCGCGCACGTGGGGCACCACCTGCTGGCGAATTGGACACGCGGGGTCGTCCGGATCGATCAGCGAGGCGAAATAGGGGGTGATCTCTACTCGGAAGCGGCCAGAAGCTTGCAGACCCATCGACTCTTCAGGGGTCAGATGAATGAACTGAGACAGCTCCTCATAGGTACTGACGCGATGGCTGAGCTGCCAGCGCCAGTCATTCCACTGCTTGTCGGGTACCGCAGCCCAGATGGCTGGTCTCGGAGTGAACCCTTCTGGTATCCCGTATGGAGTTTTCATCTGCATGATCACTCGTCCTTAAATGGCGCGACCATACCATTACAGGCCTACGACGGCGTGTCTCACCACTCTCGCGCTTGACACTGAACCATATAACACACTGGTCGGCGGCGCAATAGCAGCAAGCCGGATTTCGTGACGAGAAACCTTAAAATTCGTGATTTACTGTCCCAGGTTCACATTCGGGGCAACCTGGGCGAAGATGCGACGGAAGTCAGCCGCGCTCTGCAAGCCTGGAAATAGCTTGCCATTCACCACGAAGGTTGGCGTCTGATTCACCCCCAGTTTATCGCCCTCACTCTGTTCCTGAGTCACCTTGCTGGCGTACTTGCCGGAATCCAGGCAGGTGTTGAAGGTTTGTGTGTCCAGACCAATGGCTGCGGCCAGGCTCTTCAGGCGGTCTGTACTGAGGTTGCCGGAGTTTTCGGTCCCCTGATTGGAATACAGGCTGTTGTGCATCTGCCAGAATTTGTTCTGATCCGCGGCGCACAGCGCCGCCTGCGCGGCATCCACCGACTCCTGGCCGATGAATGACATACTGCGTACCTCGTAGTGCACCTTGCCCGTCTTGGCGAAAGCGTCAATGACTCCCTGCTCGTAGTTGCGGTTGTATGCAGCACAGGCCGGGCATTGGTAATCCAGCCACTCTTGAACCTGGATGGGAGCATTGGCAGGCCCCCACGACCGGCCATCGGGGCGTGCATTCGGTGGAGTAGGCCGTGGGTCGGGGGTCATCACGCTCAGGCTGGCGGTCGCGGCAGCCTGCTGGTTGGTGAGTATCACTGCACCACCAATTAAAATCACAGCAATCACGACAATGGCTGCCATGATGATTAACGTTTGCCTGCGTGCCTGCTCGCGGCGCTGTTCAATCAACTCGCGGCGTTTAGACATGTAACATCCACTCCTCGGTTTGCAAAGCAATAAACACTAAATCGATCCTTAAGGGAAGCGATTGTAATGGATCCCCAACAGTATCCCACGAGCGGATAAAGATACACCTATAAATGTTAACCTTGCCAGCGGACTGCTTCATCAGCCAGCATATCTCCTTTCACGATCTACTTAAGACCCAATGCACCACTTAACTCCCAACCTTCCGTATCGTGATAGCCCAGAGCTTGCGCGACATGCTGCGAGGGTAAATTATCGTCGGAGGCTGAGTATATGGGTGTGCGCCCAAGTTCCAGAATTTGATTGGTAACAGCGGACACTACTGAGCGTCCCAGCCCGCGGCTGCGTAATGCCTCCACCACGCGCACATACACCTCGGCATAACGGGACGAAATCCACGTGGTACCGGCTTCCGCGGCTGTGCTGCCGTCACGCGCCGAAATGGAGGCGCGCAGCAGACCGTCGGGAGTGCGACTGGCCTGTACCATGATGTTGACCACGGGTTTATAGTCGGCCTGGTGCAGCGCATAAATATGGTTGGTCGTTTCGCCGTACAGGTAGGCAACCCTCTCGATGTCTGGCCGTAAGGTAACCGGTGCACTGAATAGGTACTGCCGATTCGGTGAGAGCGCTTCACGCAACGCGTCGCACAAGGCCGATGAATCCTCGCTGCGGACCACCACCATTGGGCGAAATAGATCGATTCCTGTCTGGCAGACCGCCACAAACGCAACGGCATGCCCACCTGCATCGGTTCGAGCGACGATCCGGGTGCGCCGGGCGTCATGCTCCAGAGCGAAATACCAGGCTAATGCGTCCACGGGTTTTGAACTGATCAAGGGTGCAATGAGCGCGCGTGTCGCGGTATCGACCATATATGTCCCCTAAATGATTGATCGCCTTGTGTCCGGCCTGATGCCGGGAACTACTTCGCAGTGGATCGGCAAAGGGTTATGACCCTGCCGTGTTGAATATTCGGTTTCCTGCACATGGGCTTTCAGTGTTGTTGGCTACACCTCTTCAACCCCACAGAGATTTCATCCTGCAGGTCTTTATCATTGTTGGCCATGCTGCTGGCCTGGTTGAAGATGCCAATAGCCTTGGTGCAGTTGCCCGTCAGTTGCAACGCGAAACCATAGTTGACGAAATCAACCGCCGTTAAAGTTGTACTCACCAGTTGGCTCGTGGTGAGCGCGCGTGTATAGTCAGCCGCTGCATCCTCGTAGCGCCGCAACTGGAAGTTCAGGATGCCTCTCCGTGTGAACGCCGTCACACGCATGGGGTCCAGCTCGATCGCCTTGTCCAGCGCGACGCGCGCCGAGTCATATTCGCCGATGGCGAAGTAGGCGCCACCCAACCGATCATAGGCCTCAGCATTCTGCGGATCCAATGCGACAGCTTGCTTGAAGTAGAGCACAGCCTTGGGTACCTGGCCCATCACCACCTCACAACGACCGAGCGCGATCAACACGTGCGGCATGTTGGGGTTCAGATCCAGCGTTTTGCCATAATAATAAATGGCCTGGCTGTAGTCACCGCTTTGTTCGTAGTTGTAACCCAGATCGCGCATGGCGTCTTCGTTTTTCGGATCCAGTTGCAGTGCTTTTTGAACGGAAGCTCGCCCTCCATTAATGTCCCCATTGTCGGTCTCCGCTTCGCCCAGGTAAGCGTAAGCCATGGAGCTCTTCGGGTCGAGCTGGGTGGCCTCCATGCATCGATTGACGGCCTCAGCGTAATGCCCCTGCCAGTCGATGGCCATACACAGTACAGCCTTGGCCATGGCATTCTTGGGGTCCAATTGCAGGGCTTTTTGTACAGTTTTCTCAGCTTGCGGTGCCTGCCCGATGAACACCATCAACCGTGCCGCCAGTGCGTAGAGACTGGCATCATTGGGCTTGCGCCGGCTGGCCTGCTCGTAGTAATTAATCGCACCACGGTAATCACCCTTTTTGTACGAATCCTCTGCCAGAATGACAAAGTCTTCCACGCTGCGGGTGGGAGTGGTCTCAGCCAGCACCGGGGTGCCGCGAGGGGAAAGGCCGATTCCGTTTCCCAATCGCTGCTGTACGAGCGCATAGCCGCCAATGAGGATTACACCAATTACACTGAGGATGAACCACGCAGCACCGTTGCCCCGGTTGCGGTGGTGTCTGCTTCCAATGTACACGCCGCTAATGTTAGCACGAATAACACCGCCGGCGCGGGTATAGGATCGATCCCATACCCGCGCCGGCGGTGTGTCCGTCAGGATGTTGTTCACGCCCTGACATGAGCGCCCTCAAGTGGCCTACGTGATCTTCTCGGTAGATGGCTCGATCAGCATGTCGCCCAGTAACTGCTCCACGGCCATCGTGTGACTGTCGTAACCATGAGCCCTGAAGTACTCCGAGTTGCAGTCCCACCGGCCGTGGTCATAAGTCACGACATACTCGTTGTTATCGCCACGTACGATGACCTGGAAGTTTAGGAACTTGAACCGGTCTCGTTCCTGCGCATAGCGGTGAGCTTTTTCGACCTTGCCGATATGGCTCGAGTCAATCATTTCTCCATACCTCCAGTAGATTAAACAAAAGGCACGCTACGCAATTTCAGCGTAGCGTGCCTTCAATGCTCGATTCAGAAAACTGAACCAATTTCGCAAATAACCTCTTGGCCGAAGGCGTCGAACCTAGCCTCTGCCAAAACATCGTTAGATCATTTTATAACATCCAGCCCGAGTGTCAACAGGTACAGACTCTATATCTCACCCATGCCTTATACAGTTTCTATAGTACGCCATCCCGTCGCATGCCTTGCTCTGCATTGGGACGCTTGACCCTCTGTTCGCTGGGACTCGCGCTTGTTTGGTTATGAGCATAGCGGGAGTACTTCAGACACGCCAGCGCCTGGTTATGCCATTTTGGTTCACATAGCGGCATGGTATGCATAACATTGGATCATGCTGATCGTTACCACGGCCTTCAACCTGTGGCATAGCCGGTGCCAGAGCGACCCGCCGAGTACAACAGCGCGTGATGCCAGCGCCCTATCTTCGAGGATCAATCCCTCATTCTGCCTGTCTGCTTCATCATGGAAAAACAAAAACCCGACCTCCATACAGAGGTCGGGTCGTCATCAACCAGGTAAAGCGGTTGGTCTATTACCAGCGCCGATCTCGGTCACCGCCACGGTGGCCGCCGCCACCCCCACCACTGCGACGCCCACCACCACCGCCACCGCCACCTTCGGTGCGTGGGCGAGCTTCGTTCACGTTAAGTGTGCGGCCCTTTAAGACTGTGCCATTAAGGCTCTTGATGGCGTTTTGTGCCTCGGTGCGGGCGGGCATCTCTACAAACCCAAAACCGCGCGGTTCTCCACTGTTGCGATCTTTGATGATCGTGGCTGTTTGTACCTGGCCAAAGGCTGCGAATGCATCTCGCAGCTCTGTCTCAGTGGTGTCTGGCGAAAGGTTGCCAACATAGATATTCATGCGAACTCCTTAAAAATGGCGGATCATAATTGATCCACCTGTCGGGGCAGGCAGGTAACTGCCAGCCCATAACCATAAGAGACCTCAGAAGAGGCGGTATATTTGAAAGGACAAAGTGGTGGAGTCGCTGAATACATCAAAACACAGCGCTCATCCGAGCCCTTTAGTAATATCCATTATAGATCACACTGGCTGCCATGCCTGACCGTCTTTCTGGGTTTGCCCTATAACACGGGCACGGCATCATACCATAGCGGCACTCATCTTGCCATACGTGATATAGCATGGCTCCATTCAACTATGTTTTCATCCGTGCAATCCGAACCTCTTTATGAATCCGTTGACCGCGCCACGCTAGGCGGAGCGAAGCATCGCCAGTTAAGTCGCTGCGGACAGAGGTGACGAGGCGATGCTGTCGCCATGCGGCCTCTGTACTTTATGGCGTGTTGCGTGTTACTGAGAGACTCACAACATAAGGAACGGGGCAAGGAGACTGAAGCGGATTCGTCGCGTGACACACCCTTCCGTATCATTCGTTTGGTTCCTCCGGTACATTCACACCGCCGGAAGCCATATGCTCAGACCCCTCCTCGTCCGACGAGTTCACGCCACTGTTAGCCGCCAGCTCCACGTCTATCTCAGCAGATAGTTCCTGGAATACCTGGTCTGAAATGACCCCACCAGTCTGCAGACTCATCAATGTGCTGCGTTGGGCGCGCAAGAGCTCGTGTTGTGCGGTGCGAAGATCTTCAGCCTGCAGCTCAGGGTTGGCTCTCAACGCCTCGCGCACCTGACACGTCAGGTCAACGATCTGCTGCGCGAGCGAGAGCTTGAGTTGTTCCCAGGTAGGAGTGGACAGCAACCCCTCGTTGGGCATGTCCTCCAGCCGTCGCTCGGCGTACCGCAGTGCGGTGAGTCGGGCGTGATGCCGTTCGTGATCCAATGCGGTACCGTTGCGGGTGACCAGGCCCAGGCGCTTCAGCAGCAGCCGCATGGTGGACCCCTGGTCGATCAGCGTGAAGAGCACAACGACAAAAGCCATCACGCGCAGTAACTCACGGTCGGCACCAATCGTTGCCGGAAGGCTTAGCACCAGTGCAAGAGACACGCCACCTCTCAGTCCACCCCAGTTGAGTACGTGTTGCCAGGACCATGGCAGCGGCTCGGAAAAGCGATTCAGCATCCACTGCCAACACACCGCTGAAGCCGAGTCGGTCGGCGATCAGGTACGAGCCAAACGCCAGGATGGTCGTTAGCGTCGTCTCGATCAGGTAGTCATCGATGCGAGCGATCAGGAAGGACACCAGCCAGCCAAGTACCAGGCCGGTAATAATTCCCCGCCGCCACACACACGAAATCGATGAGTGCAGCCGGTGGGCTGAACTGCCCTGCAACACAAGGCCACCAGCGTGGTGATTACGACACCCGGTACAGCCAGCACCATAATGGCCGGGAGGTTACGTCGGAATTCGACTAGATTGAGATGCAGTGCAGCCTCAAACACCAAGGGTGGCACGAATAATGACAGGATCAGGGTTGGCGCCAGTTCAAGAGAAGTTGGCTGTTGAAAGGTGATGATGAGTCCGGCGACGACCAGTGCAACGGTGTAGGGGACGCGCAGCCGCCGCACGGCCATGGCGACGAATGACACAACCAGGAGCAGCTCTATTATCAGC
>JAJYKL010000025.1 GCA_021788625.1 Chloroflexota bacterium | reverse complement strand
ACGACGATGCACACACCAGGCTGCAACAGGTTGCAAACTACACCACGCGATTCGCCAGGCTCAGAGGTACCATTTCCTCTACGTAATCATAATAACCTGTCGGGGGATAAAAATAAAAAGGAACCGCACTGTCTGCGGTTCCTTTCATAACACATCCTGCAATGATCGCCAGTCGTTATCGAGTTGGCGTCATGCGATTCGTTCCAGACTTTTGCCTGGACGATCCAATCTGGATTTGCCGGGGCTTCGCCTCCTCCGACTTGGGTAGATGGAGTGTCAAGAACCCGTTTTCAAACTCTGCCTCGGCGTGGTCGGCCTGCACCTCTGTGGGGAGTGTAATGGATCGCTCGAAAGAGGTGCGCCGTATCTCCCGATGATGCCAGCGCTTATTGTTTTCATTCTGGACTTCATCGTCCCCCATCTGGCCCTTAATAGTAATCGTCTCACCTTCGCTGGTGATATCGACGTTTTCCGGCTTCCAGCCTGGCAATTCTGCCCTCAATACATATTCATCATCGTTCTCGAGAACATCAACGGCGGGTAGTCGCATGCCGGAATAGAAGTCACCAAACCATTGATCGGGGCTAATGAACGCGTTCTCCATCAGACGCCCCACCATGTCGCGTAATGAAAGCACCTCGGTTGCGCCAGACGGATAATCACGTCGTACCAAACGATTCGCCATTTGTGAACCCTCCTAACTGACAGATTCATTGGCAATGAGGTAACAACGGTAAGCTCATACTAAGGCAAAAAGATTAACGCAGACTTAAAGGCGTTCACATTCAAAAACGAATACAAGGGCATATCCCATGTTGGGATATACCCTCGCCCCCTTCTCAACCACAACGGATCACTGGGCCTGGATCTTGATTTGCTTCGGTTTCACGGCTTCAGCCTTGGGTAGAGTCAACGTGAGCACGCCGTTCTCGAACGAGGCATTGGCCTTGTCGGGCTCGACCTGGGTAGGCAGTGTGATGGAACGAGCAAATGAAACATGGCGAATCTCGCGTCGATGCCAGCGCGTATTCTCATCATTTTGCTCAGTGTTCTCATTCACTTCACCCTTCATAGTCAGAACACCATCCTCAAATGTGATGTCGACATCATCTGGCTTCCAGCCTGGCAGCGCTGCCCGGACGATATAGGATTCGGGCTTTTCCAATATGTCGAGTGCCGGCCCTCCGGCTGTGGGCGCCCACTCTGTGGGCCAATGGTCAGGGCTGACAAAAGCTGACTCAACCAGTCGATCCATCATGTCACGCAGTGAGAGTGCATCTGACGATACCGGGGTAAATGTCCGACGAATTATTCGAGTAGTCATTTCTATTTCCTCCATATACGCTCAGATAGGTTTTTCTTTTTATTTACGAACTCTGCGCCCAGTCTAGACAAGTTGTGTTAGAGCCGATTAGACGAAACGTTAGAGATGTGTTGGAGATGCCAGAGGCGGTTTACGTAGCTTTGAGGAAAAAACGAACGGCCAACCTTTTCAGGTTGGCCGTTCGCCGCGCCGCAGCGACTACAGGTTGTTCACCTGAGGTGATGCTGCGGCGCTCGGTTTATGACTACTCTTCATGCAGACATCACCTCCATATAAAAGGATAGCAACTTCAGTATGCCCGCTAATGCCAATAGCGGCTACTCGGGCATTATACGTACTTCTGAAATGGAAGCAAGCGATTTGCACTCATATTGGATTAGAGTTACGTGAGAGCTTTTGTGTTCTTGGCGACACCATAATAGCTTAGCATGGCGACCAGCCCGCAAGCAAGCATAAAAGCGTTTGACAAGTCAACCAGGAACAGAGAATGATCGACCATGCCATGTGCCACCATATCGGCGAACAACCCCACGATGCCAACGATTAAAGGGTACAGGTTCGTCGCGTACGTTGCCTTTAGTGCTCGCCGGAGACCTTGTACAATTCCCAGGGCCAACCCCAGACCAGTTAGTAACCCCAGCACACCTAAGCGAGTTGCGAAGTCCAGCACGATGTTATGCGGGTGTGAAAGGTTAGGTTCCTGCCACGCTGCAGGTAAAATATAGCGTCCGCGATAGGCATACAGGAAATTGTCAGGTCCCACCCCCAGGATGGGATGATCGCGGAACATCATCAAAGCACTCTGCCACAGGTTGATTCGGAAAAATGCCGTACCCTTCGTCAGGTTTGTGACGTTTTCAAAACGCGTACCGACGAGTATGGGCGAAGCGACACCGGTTACTAAAACCAGCAGGCCGCTGATCAGGAGCACGACTATTCCAATGCCCACCAGGCGCCATCGTCCGCCTCCCAACAGGCACACCACAATTACCGCCGCTGGAACGCCCAGCAGCAGGGCGCCGCGTGAAACGCTCAAGAAGATGGCCACTGCTACGAACATAAGGCCTGCTCCATAGAGGAAGCGACGACTAAACAGGAAAGCCCGGACCGGGTGGCTGGTGTGAGATGCGCCTCGTGAGCTATCACCATAGAGCACCATTGCCAGGAGAATTGGGAGTGCACGGCCAAGATATAAGGCATCGTTGTTAGGCGAACCGTACACACTGCGGATGCGTTCTATGCCCAGGTCCGCCGAATAAACAACACCGCGTGCGTAATTCACCAGGCCGATCATTGCGATAGCCACCGCTCCCAATACAAACCCATCCACAATACGCCAGGCCAGGGCTGCATTGGGTTTTTGCGTGCGCAAGAGCAGGTACAGGATGGCGGGCTCGATAAAAACCATGCGCAGTTCGCGCAGCGCCTCCACCTTATAGTCTGCCTGCCATGTCGACAGGCCAGCCACCAGTACCAGGGCGATCAGAGCCCAATCCAGGACGGAGAGACTGGAGATGAGAGATTGGTAAATGGATGCCGGGCGCTTGAGGTTGGATACCTGGTTGGTGGATGTTAAGGTTGCCGTGTCATTATTAATCGGCGTGCCTGTATGGGCAATCGACAGTTGTGAATTTTGATGCTCCAACCGCCAATCCCTTATTCTCCCGACTGCCCATGAAACCAGGCACATGAAGGTGAGCAGTTCCACCATGGGGAACGACTTGGCGAAGATGTGTTGGGGAATCAGGTAAAACGGGATGAAGAAGGCGAGCAGTGCCAGTCCCACATCCAGCCGCAGCAGGACCAGCACAAACAGCACTACGAGGGCAAGCAGGCTGATGACGAAGACAGGCGACCAGAACGCCACGGCCGACACGAAACCAGTCAGCACCACATTAGCTGGTGTGCCCAGCGCTCGGTAGGCAGTTGCCGCATCTTGTGCCCATGTCAACGATGCCGTGACCCATACCAGTAACGCCACGACGATCGTCTTCCCGGGATTGGCGCGCACCAGCAACCCATGAAGCCGCAGGTAATCCATCCAGCGTGCTCGGGGCAGACTAAAGGCTAGTCCGATGCCGGACAGAGCCAGCACTATGGCGGCCACCGGTATGGCTGTCTCGGCCATCCCTGCAGCAGGATTAATCGCTGAATGGCTGCTCCATCCGATGAGAGCCCACTGATTCCACCCACGGTCAATCTTTATATCCGCAACATGCTCTCCTGGGCCCAGATGGTCGGCTACGGGGATGGTATCCACATGTGGTAACTGATCGGGCGAGGTCAGGATCAGGTAAGCTCCACGCGGTTCCTCAGGCAGTAAGTTGGCCGGTTTACCATCCACCGTGATGAACATGTAGGCGCGGTAATTGTCTCGCCGCACAATCATGGCAAGTGCATCACCTGCAAAGCGAAAGCTGACATGCGCATCCGGGCGCTCTGGGATGTCCGCCCCGCGTTCGCTGTATCGCCATCCTGGTGAAAAACTCGCGGTGGGATTGGGCCCGTACGACGGATTGTAGATTTCTGCCTGCTCGCTTCCGTTGACGGCCGATTCGGTCACTGTTTGTTCCACCGCAGCCCACTGCGCGCGGGGAGCTGCGGTCTGCAACACACCGGTGAAAGCGTCATAAACAGGCCGCGGTCGCCCCTGCTGATCGAGTAACGAGAAACCCCATAGGGCGTCATGAGGCGCGGCATTGGGCTGTAGCGTGTAGAGGAACATCGCTCCGGCCCAATCCCATTCGCTCGCCACGCGCTGGATAGCCTGCGCCGTGTAGCGTGCCTGTTCCGCTTCGCTTACACTGCCCCATATGGAATTCTGTCCCTGCCAGTTGGGCAATTGGGCATTCCAGCCCCACTGCGTGAACCAGATGGCTTTCTGTCCGTCGCCATGCGCCACCATCTCGTCGCGCATCAAGATCACACGCGAGAAGTTCATCACGCCAGCCGCCACCGTCCGGTCGTCAGGTGGCGAGCTAAAGCCATAGGGTTTGGCAGCCACGATGTCAAAGGCATCACGACCACCCGCCTCATAGAGCTTTTGCAGATACAGTTCAGGCGACAGATTCACATCCGATGTTTCTACAGTAGGAGCCAGCCCGGCCAGAACAATGCGCGCCGTCGGGTCTACAGATTTAATCGCCCCTCCCATCGCCCGCAGCAGCTTCAAATAACTGTCAGGACTGATGATGCCGTTGCCCCAGCTGGCTGACAGGTTTGGCTCATCCCAAATCTGGTAAGCCAGGATGCTCGGCGTACCATCGTCAAAAGGTTGGTTATAGCGCTGCGTAAATGCGCGAGCAAAATTGGCGGCATCTTGCGGATCACGCGGAGGCATGGTTTCCGTAGCAGGCGCCAGACTGGAGCCACTGGCGGCACGCGCCCACGCTGGTGTTGTCATGAAGACAACTAGCACCTGAATGTGATTACGGCGTGTTGCCTTGAAAATGCGGTCCGCCACAGTCCAGTTTATCTGGCCCCGTTCGGGCTCCATGTCGGACCAGCGGAATTCCTGGCGTATATAACGCACGCCATGCGCGGCCAGGTTGCTTAACCGTGCATCCAGGGTCACGTCGTCGTACTGCTCCAACGACGTATTGATGCCCAGCATGAGCGACTCGGCGCCGCGCACAGGTTGAGGGAACGCAGTCGTCGTTCCTCGTAACTGGAATTGCCTGCTCCGCAGCGCAGCATAAAGCGAGGTTGCGGAGAGAAGGAACAAAATGGCCGCTATGGCAGAAATGATTCGATAACGACGCATGCGCGGTGGGGAACAGGGAGATGAGAGTAGAGAGAGCAGGCTAATACCCTGCTATCAGTCTCCAGTTTCATCGTGGCTGAGTTCATCCAGCCACGTAGTTGTGAATTTGATATCGCGATGGAGGAATTCGTCTTCAGCCAGGGCTTCCTCTGCAGCCCCGGCGAATTCCTCATCGTCAGATTGAGCAGCCTGTTCAAGCAGGCGTCTGGCTTCTTCACCGCCAACCTGCCCGAGCGCCGTCACTGCAGCGATGGCTACCTCCTGTTCTGGATCGTCAATTAACTTACCCAGGTCTGTCACCGCCTCAGCCACCTCCAGCTCACCACTGGCGCGGGCTGCCTCGGCTCGCATGGCTGGTAAGACGCTAAAAAGTTCACGCCGCACCAGGTCACTAAATTGCCTGTTCGCGCTGCGGCCCATGGCCGTAACGGCCGAAATACGCAGCGCCGGGATATCGGATGCATACGCGGCATGGATCAGTCCTTCGATCTCGTCGTTGGACACACACGCCAGTGCCTCGAGTGCATGCAGGTACTCAAGTGATCCGGGCTCCATGGTCATCAGAGCACCCATCAATGCCGAGTAGACCTGGTCTCTCCGGCGGCGGGTGATTTTCTCTAGTTCGCCAAGCTCAAGGAAACGGCCAAGGGCTGTCGCACTGGCTGCACGGACCAGTATCGATGGATCGCTGCTTAAGAGCAGTACCAGTTTATCTATCAGAGAGGGATTCTCGTATTCCCATAACCCGTCGACTGATGAAAGACGGACCTGTTCCTCAACATCTTGAAGGCTGTATAAAAAGAGGGCGCTAAAGTCCAGTTCCACGTCATCTTCAGCCATTTCGCGAAGCTTTTCGACAAGGGTGATACGTCGCTGTGAATCCAAATGAGACCAGACCGACTGCACTTCGGTTAGTGAATCGCCTTCCAGGCTGCTCAGTCCGCATAATTGGCGCTTGCTTGGCAACGCTTTGGCATTCAACGCGGCCAGGGCCTCTTTAAACGAAGCGGCATTCCTGGTCATGGCAGGGTCACAGGCCGGATGATATCGAACACAACAATGACGGCCGAGAGCGCCAGTAAAATCACCATCCCAATACCATGCACCCACTGTTCCCGCACTGGATCCACACGTCGCCCCCGCACCCACTCGATGACAATAAACAGGATGCGTCCACCATCAAGTGCTGGGATGGGCAACAGATTAGTCAGGCCCAGGATCATACTGAGTAAACCTGCGAATCGGATGAACGGAAACAGTCCCTGCACGTTGCTCTCGCTGATGAGTTGCACCCCAATTCCAGTAATGCCCACAATGCCAGTGGGGCGGGCTTGCGACAGCGAAATGCTGCCACGGATCAGTTCAATGGGAACTCCCACCATGCTCTTCAATACCGTGTAGCCATCGACTGCCGCCTCACTGAATGCCTGCAAAGGAGTGTAGTACACACGCTCCGTACTGGAAGCAACAAGGGAAAGCGTCACACCGAGCGGAGCGTCGGTGTTGGTTCCAGCAGGTATCACGCCTTTCAGTTGCACCTGAGTCTGCGTTCCATCCGGTCCACGTCGCAACACCTCGGCAGTGAATGTCTTACCGATCGAATTGATGGCCTGCTGTTTGAGGGGAAGGATACTGGGCGCGTTGGCACTGTTCGGATCAACATGCTGGGTCATGTCCACGCCGTTGGCGGTGAGCACCACATCACCCGCCTGGAAACCGATCTGTGCGGCCGCGCTGCCTGGGCGCACGTCATTAATACGATACTGCCCCTGCGTTACACGTGTGGCGAAAAGAAGATAGGCCAGAAAAAGAATCACGATCGCGGCCACGAAGTTCATGGCCGGACCAGCAAAAAGAGTGATGAAACGCCATCGTTTGGGTTGGGCCGCAAAGCTGCGCGGGTCCGAAGGGTCTTCTTCGCCTGTCATGCGAACGAAGGCACCGATGGGCAGCCAGTTTAAAGAATAAGTGGTATCCCCTCGCTTGAAAAGCGTTGCCGCACGCGGTGGAAAGCCCATTCCGAACTCCTCCACCCTTATGCCTGCACGCTTGGCAGCCAGGAAGTGCCCCAGTTCATGCATGAACATGAGGGGTCCCAGTAAGATGATGAATACCGGGATACCCGTGAGGATCGAGCTGATGATATCCATATTATGACCGGGCCATTATATCGGTCGAGCCTGAGAGCCTTGTGAGTGTATAGTAGGCGCGGTTCCCACCCACACCGAATCCGCTCACAGCATAACCTTGCCTGAATGCCTGCTCAAACTGTAACCGGGTACGCATACGCCAGGCTTTGGCCAGGTTGATGTCGCGTTTTTTCATGGCCTGAAAATCCACCGGTACCTCAATTTCAGCGCGTTGGGAAGCTGGTGAAAGATGTGGGCGTTGCCCATCCAGCCACCATTCCACCTCGAATCGATCTGTGGCAATGCCCGCGTTCATCTTGTCTGACATATCACCATAGACATTTCGCATGTACGTGCGGCAAATACAGCCCAGCTTGCGAACGTTCAGGGAAGCATTGCGGGCCTCCAATGGATCATACGTCCAGGTGATCAGGTTGATACCTCGGGAGAGTACGATTTCACGCTGCGCTTTTTTTAGGGCAGTACCCACGCCTTTACCGCGCCACGCTTCAGCGACCGCGGCCATGTGCGAATAATGGCTCAAGCCATCTCGCGCCTCCGGAAAGGACACAGGAGCCACGAAACTGAGTGCGAAACCAACTAGCCGCCGTGATGCTGTATCGAAAGCGCCAATAGCCAGGCCTCCGTGTCGCTCCATGGCAACGGTCATGTTCACGGGCACTGCGTATGACGTGCCCCACACCTGCCCCTGCAGTTCCTGGCATTGCTCGTGATCTCGGATGGACTCGAAAGGGCGAATGACGTATTCCGTAGCAGTCGGAGCCACGGCACCGTTTATTAGCTTCATTGGCTTAATTGAATGATTGAATGGGATGTCTGGATTATTATCATTGACCTCGATGTCTGACGTAACCACCCCATCATAAATCCAGAACGCCCTGCATGCTCCACGCACCGGTCTGGCGCACTTTCACAGCAGCAATCTGGCCCAGCCACTCATGCGCAGCATCTTCAAAAAAGACCAACTTGTTGTTTGGTGTACGCCCACGCCACTTGCCGTGGTGTTGGTCCTCGACCAGCACCTCCACGGTTTTACCAATGTAACTGGAATTGATGCTTGCCGTTATGCGCTCGTGCTGTTCCTCCAGAGCGCGGAAGCGCCGCTCCTTTTCTGTTGGCGATACATCATCCACCCACTTGCGCGACGCCAGGGTATTTGGACGGGTCGAGTACTGAGCAATATGAATGACGTCCAGTCGCAGCTCTTCCAGCAGATCATAGGTGTGCTGGAATTGCTGCTCCGTCTCGTCGCAAAACCCGACGATGATATCAGTAGCGATGCCCACACCCGGCACCTTGCTGCGGATACGCTCAATCAGTGCACGGTAGTCGTCGACGCTGTATCCGCGTCGCATGCGATCCAGCACCTCGTTATCGCCCGCCTGGATAGGCACTTCAATATGCGGCATCACTTTGGGCAGTTCACGAATGGCGTCCAGTAATTCGTCGGTCATCCAGTTCGGATGTGAAGTCAGGAAGCGTATACGCTGCAATCCCTCGATCTCGCTGAGCGTGCGGACTAATTGTACGAGTGGCGTATGCAGTAGGCGCGGCACAGAAGGCTTGCCTGATGCAGCACCGGGATTGTACGCGCGAACAGCATTATCGCTGCGTGCCAGATCGTAACCATAACGATCTACAATCTGACCCAGGAGCGTCACCTCTTTAACACCTTGCTGCACCAATGACCGCACATCGTCCACGATCTCACTTTCGGGTCGGCTGCGTTCCGCACCACGCCGGAACGGGATGATGCAGAAGGAGCAGGCGTGTGAGCAGCCATACACGACTGGGATATTAGCCGTCACCCGCACACCACGCTCGTTTTCGGGTAAAAGGAACGGCACCTGCTCGTCCTGCAATGCGGTATGGCGTTGGACCTCCAGGCTCGCCAGCTGTTTGCCTTCACGTTGAATAACCAGGTCCAGTATGGGCTGTGGGTCACTGGGTGCTGTAAATACATCTACAAACGGAAAAGCCTTCTGCAGCAGCGAGTTCCCGCGCACGCCAACCAGACAACCCATCACACCGATGACCATATCTGGATTTCGCCACTTGAGCGGTTTAAGCGTCTGGATGAAACTGTAGGCTTTGTCTTCTGCGTTCTGGCGTACCACGCATGTATTCAAAACGATCACATCGGCGTCTTCTCGTGATGCCGACGCATGTAGCCCAAGCCGTTCCAACTCCGAAGCCAGCCGTTGCGAGTCTGCCTCGTTCATCTGGCACCCGAAGGTAGAGATGTGATAGTTCATGAACTTACGGTGCTTTTCTGCCCACGATAACGATAAGTGGCCAGTCGAACATTATCTGCGCACCATTCTGGCGCGGACGTAACCAGTTATATAAGGATGGCGAAGACTGCAAGAGTCCGGTGCGCATCTGTTCGACAGTCTGCATATTACAGCCTGCTCGTTGCATGTGGTCGTCGAAATCCAGTGCGAGTGCGTATGTCTGGATGGGTAACGTCTCCAGTTTGGCTTCAGAATACAGTCTGCTCCATTCGTCGATGGTGAGCAGCCGCACGTGTGACCGGTCGCGAATGCCTTCCCAGGCGTTCATCTCGTCTGCCGCAGCCTGGTCGTTGGGAGCGATGCCATCAATGACCGCGACTAGCCCTCCTGGTTTGCACACGCGTGCCATCTCGTGTACGGCCAGACCAACCTCGCCAAAGTGATGTGCCGCGACCCGGCATGTCACAAGGTCGAACGATGCATCGGGATACGGCAGCGACTCGGCGTCCGCGAACTCTGTGCGGACATTAGACAGGCTACGCTCACGCGCCCCGCGTTCCACCGCTTCCAGCATAGGCCTGGTAATATCGGTAGCTATGACACTCCGGACATGGGGAGCGAAGGCAAAGGCACAATGCCCGCCTCCTGTCGCCACGTCCAGCACCTCCCATGTCGGCTGGGGTTGGGCCATGCACACCAATGCGGTCAGGCTTTCGCCACTGGCGAACACCGCACTGCGCACGTAGTTCTCGGCATGGGCACCAAACTGGGCCTGTACATTTCGCTTTTGGTCATTCATGGATTCACGTTCATAGTCTAAATCTCAACACATACCACCTTGTTCGCGACTCCCCGCCCGGAACTCGGTGTGAGGTTTAGCATTCTACTAGATAAAAGATGGCATACTTGGTGCTTGGATGACCTGCATCGATCGATCATATTAGTGTGAATGTATTATGTTCAAGAAGATACTAGTAGCGAATCGCGGTGAAATAGCGGTTCGCATCTTGCGCGCCTGCCATGAATTGGGCATTGACACGGTGGCTGTATATTCAGATGTCGACCGCAATTCGCTGCATGTACGGCTGGCTGACGAGGCATACCCGATTGGCGCGGCGCCAGCTCGAGAATCGTACTTGCGAGTTGACAAGATTCTGGATGTGGCAAAAAAGTCAGGGGCGGATGCCATACACCCCGGCTATGGTTTTTTAGCCGAGCGTGAGGACTTCGCACAGGCGTGTGCTGATGCCGGCATCACGTTCATCGGTCCGTCTCCCCATGCAATTGCCAAGATGGGTGACAAAGCTGTGGCGCGCGCCACCATGGCTAAAGCAGGAGTCGCCGTGATCCCCGGCACCGAAGGTGAGGCCGACCTTTCGGATGAGGAGTTGCTAAACGTTGCGCCGAAGATCGGCTTTCCTCTGCTGATCAAGGCGAGTGCCGGAGGAGGAGGTAAGGGCCAGCGCGAGGTGCGCAATATCGAAGATATGCCCGTGTTGCTGGCGAGCGCGCGCCGTGAATCCGAGTCCTCGTTCGGCGACAGTGCGGTGTACCTGGAGAAGCTGGTCGAGGGGGCTCGCCACATCGAGATACAACTGATGGGAGACGAGTACGGCAACATCATCTATCTGGGTGAGCGTGAGTGCAGCCTGCAGCGCAGACGCCAGAAACTGGTTGAGGAATGCCCGTCGCCCGCCATGAATGAATCTTTGCGTGCTCGGATGGGTGCAATGGCCGTACGCGCCGCGCAGGCCATCAACTACACCAATGCAGGTACCATCGAGTACCTGCTGGATCGGAACGGCAACTTCTTTTTCATGGAGATGAACACGCGCCTGCAGGTGGAGCATGGCATTACCGAGAGCGTGGTTGGCATCGACATCGTGAAAGAGCAGATCCGCGTCGCACGCGGACGCCGGCTCCGCTACACTCAATCCGACGTGGGACAGATCGGCTGGGCTATCGAGTGCCGCATCAACGCCGAGGATCCCTATGCCAACTTCGTGCCTTCCACCGGTGTAATCACCCGCATTAACTTCCCCACGGGTCCTGGCGTACGGGTCGATACGGGCGTTTACGAAGGGTTCGAAGTCACCCCTTATTACGACTCGATGATCGCCAAGGTCATCAGTTGGGGCGATACGCGAGCCGAGGCCGTTATGCGGATGCGGCGGGCGCTTTCCGAGTTCCGTATAATCGGTGTGAAGACGAACATCCCATTTCACATTAAGCTTGTGGACAGCGCTCGATTCCAGGCTGGCACCTTTGACACGCGGTTTGTAGAGGACCGATTTGCTCTGGAAGAGCAGGAGCCACCTCATCCCGACATCGCCGCAATTGCTGCGACTCTTGTAGCTCATCAGCATGGACAGCAGACGGCGAGCCACATTGATCGCACTGAAAACCGGACCATGTTGCGTTGGAAGTGGAGTGTATGGTAGGCTTTACGAGTCACTCCCCTCAGCGACTTGCATGGACAGTTCTGCTGTCCGCTTTCCTGGGCTGTTGCGCTTTGGCGGTGGGCATCCCGGCTGCTGCCACCTCGTTTATCAATCACTCCACCTACGTCGCATCGATCGACGTAAAGCTGCAGGCTGGGCGAACGATTGCATTCTCCCCTCCAGAGACCGAGTATGATGCCCGGGTAGTGGATCAAACCGGGCGCGCCCTGGAGGAGGGTGGTACCGTGATCGTCGATAACAACCCGCCATCGCAGGCTTATATGACCATCCGCTCGTCTGATGGGTTGACCACGACGTTGGTCACAATGCAACTTTATTCCGGCACGCGGCTCAAGGTGGAACGCGCCCGTATCCCGCGTTTTGATATCGCAACGTCTCCGATGCAGATCACTCTTGATCTTTTGGCTGGACGGGTGCAAATTCAAGACCAGCAACCGGACAACTCTCGGCCTCTCGACCTGCAGGTGAAGAGTGAACATATGTCGGCGGCACTTTCTTTCGGCGAGTACTCCTTCGAAGTCACTCCCGGTGAGACCAGCTTGTTTGTCCGCGATGGCGTTGCCATGGTTACTTCCGCCGCCAAGCCTGAGACATTCCGTATCGAAGCCAACCAGCGCACCGTCGTTCAAAAGGGGCAGGGCGTGATGCCGGGAGTCCAACCCCGTAACCTGATTCGTGACGGGCATTTTGAGGCACCCATCGCGCACGATTGGATCACCGATACCCAGGTCTATGTGCCAGGAGATGTCATCGGCGCGGTCAGCGTGGTCAGGTCCACCGCAGGATCTTCACTGTTACTGGCGCGACCTGGTGTGGGATTGAACTGGGGCCGTACCGGTGTTAAACAGATCATCGATGAAGATGTGAGCGGGCGCTCCTCCGTGCAACTGCGGGTGAACTTCACCATCCTCTACCAGGAATTACAGGTATGCGGCGGACAGGGAAGCGAATGTCCGTTCATGGTGACGATCAATTACCAGACGAAAGGTGGGGGCACGGCGGAGTGGACCCAGGGCTTTTATGCCGATGGAACACCCCATATGCCCGACCTGCCCGACTTTATCGTGCAATCAGGCCAACCGCAGCTTAAGCACATCGCCGTACGTCTGGGGCGCGCTGAAACGTGGGAATCGCAAAACCTGTTGGAAGAACTGCCGAACATGCAGATCGTCAACTACATTGAGCTCTATGCCGAAGGTCATGGTGTTGAGACGCAGATCAACTCCGTCCAACTGCAGGTGCTGGATTAATTGGAGTCTAAAGGTACGGCGCTCTGCAGCCTGGTCTGTCCCATTCGCCTTACCGACTAGTCGCCACGTGTGAGGTCTACGCTGAGCTCAGGCTGCACTTCAAGCTGGTTCTGATAGATCACCAGTTCTCCCTGCGCCAGGACCGCATCACCCACCTGCAAGGTCTGCGAGAACGGTACGGCGAACCACGGCTCGAACATCGCCACGACGATGGAGCCGCCCGAAGCATCTTGCACGCTTAAAAGCATGCCATCCCTGACCGGCCGCAACTTCCCAACTGTGCCTCGCACTGTCACCCACCGCCCTGCCATCCTCCTGTTGAGGGCGCTCATCGGGCGCACTTCGGGTATGGGCGGCGATACAACACGAATATCTTCAGCTCGGGCTGGCAACAACTGGCGTTGTGCCCGATACTCGCCTACGCCGCCAGTCACCTGCACCCACTCGCCAGGTTTTAGCGCTGGAGAATCGCCGAACACATCGGGCAAGGCCAGGGGTAGGAGCATCTGCGCCTGCGTATCGCCACTCCGCAACACAACCCGCCGCAGGGCCGGGGTGACATCTTGCACGTCCCGCACCTGGCCGGTAACGGTCGCACAGGCGCCCGTGGGGAATGCGTCCAATGCAGCCAGTTCCACCGCTACTGATTCGCCATACTCGACGGCGAGTGCCTCGGCTGTGTTAAGCGTGAGAGATACATCGTCATCGCGCACACGCAGCGACCCCTCTACTGTAACCTGGTCACCGGGCATGGGTACGGCTGCGCGTGCCATCAACGCGTCCACTGTGGAGCGGTAGGCTGTGACATGCATCCGGCCGGTTGCATCCTGCAGGTAGAAGGATAGATAACCATCTGCTGTGGAGAGCGTCGGGTAGTCGGGCACTACCCCTTTTATCCGTACGTACGCGAAATTCATGGTTGGCCCGATTGAGGATATTGCAATCAGCGGTCGGGCCGTTGCGCGCGAGGCCACTATCATCGCGACGACCCCGCACACGGCCAGTGCAAAGGTGAGTCCCTTAAGTGCGCGCATAAGGAACCACTCGGGTAGCACACGGTTATCTCTCGACGGCACCGGTCGGTGCACCACCCGTGAGGTGTCGCAGGCTTTTACTCAGCCGGAGGAGGAACAGGCAGGTCTTCCACTTTCGTGTTCATCCATTTTTCGCCTTCTTGAATCAGCATAATGGGGATGCCATCACGTATGGGATATTTCCGTCCGCACTCGGGCTGTACAAGCCAGCACTCTTTCACCAGCGTGAGCTTTCCGGGGTCGTCTCCCGGTTGCCTTGTGGGGCCTGACACGCAGTGCGGGCAGCGCAGGATCTCGAGCAATTCCTGATTGATTATTGTCATGGAATGTAACTCCATCGGTGATTTGTCACGAGGTGATGATCGATCGCCTCACGCTGGAAGTCTTCGAGTTACCACGGCATCCGGCTTTGTCTGGGTTGATCCACATTCTCGGGCGAGCGAGACCCACCATGAGCCGGTACTAGCCTGATCGGTTCTGCTTTGAGAGGTGCAGCCAGGCGCGGTCCTGCAGTGATTGGCTCCGTCATCCGCACGTCGCTCAACCAGGGCACATGTTTACCACGCGTCCATTGTGGGATCAATGTGCACAAAGGTTTGGGCAGCAAACGCGCCGCAACGAGCAGGTTCACGGCGTGCCATTCGAACTCAAGTTTGGGTTCTGCTGAGCTGATTCGGGGGCGACGCACCAGCGTGGGACTGCTGATCCCAAAAACGAGATTGACTTCGTGATGCATCACATCGTCTTGCTGGTACAGACTCTCGACGGCTCCAAGGAAGTCCGTAACGTCAACCCGGGCCACCATTTCCTCATGCATTTCACGAACGAGGGTCGTCGCAGCGCTCTCGCCAAATTCAACGTGGCCACCAGGTAGGAAAGTCGTATCACTCCCCACGGCGCGGCACAGCAAGATACCATGTGGACCGATGAGAACTCCCCGCGCGATTAGTTCGATGTCGCCGTTCACCATGTGGGAATAGTAAAGCCAGAGCCGCCAATCGTCAATGTCCTACCCTTATGGTACGGTTTCCTCCGTGATCGCGACTCGCAGATCTGCAAGTGCTTCAACCACCTGCATCAAGTGGTTCTTCCATAACTCCGCCGGACCACTGCGCAGAAATGCCACCTGCCGCCGTCCGATGGCAGCGTCTTCGCCCAGCAATCGCACCAAAGCAGCCCGGTCCATTTGCTCGATGGCATCTGCGCGGATGACGAACCGGTTGCCCTCTGTGGTGATGGATTGTGCACCCAGGCGCGCTGCATACAACTTCATTCGTGCCTGGTAGGTCAGATTGACTGTCGGCAGCGGTAACTTGCCGAAGCGGTCGATCAGTTCCTCCTCAAATAGCCGTATCTTCTCCTCTGTGTCCAGGCTGGCTATGCGCCGATACATCTGCAGGCGCAGGGGCTGGTCGCCAATATAGTCTTGTGGCAGGCCGATCGTCAGCGGCAGATCGATGGTAATGGGTGCAGGCTCTGGCTCCGGCAAAGCGGTTCCATCGCGCAAAGCCCGCAGCGTACTCACTTCGCGCGCCAGCAGCCGCGTATAGAGGTCCAGGCCGATGCTCGCAACCTGCCCGCTCTGGCGCGGCCCTAGAATGTCACCAGCCCCGCGCAGTTCCAGGTCACGCATTGCAATCATGTAACCAGCTCCAAGCCCAGCCGCTTCGCGTAGGGTTTCCAGTCGCTCACGAGCCTCAGATGTCATCACCGTCTTGCGGTCGTATAAAAAGTAGGCATAGGCCTGGGTGGTGGAGCGCCCCACCCGGCCGCGTAACTGATATAGGTCGGCCAGACCGAAGTGATCCGCCCGGTCCACGATGATGGTGTTGGCGTTAGGAATGTCCAGCCCACTTTCCACAATATTGGTGGAGAGCAGGATGCTCGTATTCCCATCTGCGAACTCACTCATGATGCGGGCCAGCTGGCGTTCCTGCATTTGACCATGCGCCACGGCCATGCTGGCGTCGGGTAGCAGTCGGCGCAGCTTCTGTTCCAGTAAATGGATCGTGTTCACCCGGTTATGCACAAAGAACACCTGGCCCTCGCGATCCAACTCGCGCTGGATAGCCTGCTTTACGATCACATCATCGAACGGCCCGACATAGCTGATGATCGGCAATCGCTCAGCCGGTGGCGTTTCGATGCGGCTGACGTCTCGTATGCCGCTCAGACCAAAATAGAGGGTCCGTGGGATGGGCGTGGCCGTGAGGGTCAACACGTGCACGCTGGTACGTAGTTTTTTCAGCTTCTCTTTGGCTGAGACGCCGAAGCGCTGCTCCTCATCGATGACCAGTAACCCCAGGTTCGCGAACTGTACGGTACTGGCCAGCAACGCATGCGTGCCGATGACGACATCCACGCGACCCTCCTTCAACTCATCCAAAACACGGCGCCGTTCCGCTACAGTTCGGAAGCGTGAAAGCATCTCAATCCGGATCGGGTACGGGGCCAGTCGTTTGGTGAACGTGTTCCGGTGCTGTTGAGCGAGCACGGTCGTGGGCACCAGCACAGCTACCTGATACCCATCCTGTACGGCCTTAAATGCAGCACGCAGGGCCACCTCCGTCTTGCCAAATCCGACATCACCGCAGATCAGGCGATCCATCGGCCTGGTGTGTTCCAGGTCGTGCTTCACGTCTTCGATGGCGATAAGCTGATCTTCAGTTTCCACGTACGGGAAACTGGCTTCCAGCTCAGCTTGCCAGGTGGTATCTTTGCTGAATGCCACCCCCTGTGCCAGCTCACGCGAGGCATACAACTTGAGCATGTCGCGAGCCACCTCGGCAGCCGCACCGCGTGCTTTCTGCTTGGTGGTCGTCCACTCTGGCGTACCCAGCTTGCTCAATGGGGGGTGTGAGTCATCATGGCCAACGTAGCGTGACACACGATCAAGCTGGTGCAGTGGCACATACAACCGGTCGGCATCGGCGTATTCCAGCAGCAGGTACTCGCGCTCTCCTTCCACTGGCTCGGCTGGCGTGCCAGTATTCACCGTCAATCGCACCAGGCCGCGGAAAATGCCAATGCCATAGTCCTCGTGTACCACCACGTCACCAGGTTGCCAGTCCGAGAAGGCGCTCTCGGGGGCTGAGCGGCGGGTTCGCCCATATTGGAATGGTTCTGGCCGCACGTACCCAAATATCTCCGCATCCGTAATGAGGGCGAGGTTCGAGTAGGAAGATGAGAGATCAGAGGTTGAAGTGGGACGATGCGCAATGGACGATCGAGCGTTGGCCATGGCTGATGGGCCTTCTGTCCTGGATGTTATTCCATCCTCTGTTTTAAGTCCGCCTTTGTCCGGCAAACGCCAATCTCTGTTGCTCAACCTCTCGTCCACTTCAGCGCTGAAAATAAAACCTTCCGGCAATGCGCCAGAGACGAAGGTCAGTGATCCAGTCAGCAGCTCGTCCAGGGCAGTCTGGGACGCGAGTGTCGAATTGCGTTCGGACCACAGTTCGGCGAGTCGGGCGGACTGGCGTGAGACGACCACTGTTGCCAGGCTATTTTCGGTCGCCTCCGACACATTGCCACGCAAGTAATCCATCACCGGCGTAAGTTGGCCGGCGAAGTGTGGCGGAGTGCGGAAATGGCTGGCGAAAGGGTGGCGCGATAACGTTGGCGCTCCGGCTGCCTGGCCCAGCACGAGTACGCTGGCTTGCCGCTGCAGGGTCGCATCCATCGCATCCCACTGCACGAATGGAACGTTTCCCGCCATGGCATTCGTTGCCGCGGATGTTTGTGCACCTTCTTCGACCGGCACAGCCGTCTCACGTTCGCGCTCAGCCCTGTTCTCCAGAACCAACCAGGCGTCGTGTAATTCTTCCTCGTCGTCAAGTACCAGGAGTGCGCGCTCGCCCAGGTAGTCCAGCAGTGTGGCGAACGAGGCGTGCGTCCGGCCCTGAGTGTCCGGACTAATGTCCGCAGCCTGCGCACTCTCCAGCGGCGTGATTATCAGGCGCTCCAGCAATTCTCCGCTGCGCTGCGTTCCGGGGTCGAACAGGCGGATCGACTCGATCTGGCTGCCAAAAAGCTCGATGCGAGCCGGGTTGGTCTGCGCCGGTGGCCACACGTCGATGATGCCACCGCGCCGGCTGAACGAGCCGATACGCTCCACAACACTCTCGTTCTCGTAGCCCACACTCACCCAGTGCGCCAGCATGGTCTCCAGTGCGATCGACTGGTCGCGCCGCAGGACGCGCGTCATAGCCTGGAAGTGTGCCGGCGATAACGTGGGGTGCATCAGTGCGCGCGGGCTGGCGACAATTATCGGTGGTGCAGACTCGACTTCACCGCGTACGGACAGACTCGCCAGCGACACACTGCGCTGAATCGTAACGTCCAGCACGGGTGCCACGGTATCGTAGAAGGCAGTATTTGGCTCGATGAAGCGCTGAATGTACGTGAGCTCGTTTGGCCCCGCGCGGGTCAGCGCCAGCGCGCGCAGTGCATCGGTCGCCGTGCGTGACGCCTCGACCGACGAGGTCAAATAGAGGATGGGCCAGGCCAGCTCGTGGTGGAGAGCAGCCAACAGCGCCGGCCGCGCTGCTCGCATCAGCCCCAGCCCTCGCCTGCGCTCCAGCGAGTAACCCCGCGCCGCTTCCGCCAGGCTAAGGAAATCGTCCGTGCGTAGAATGGGTGCAATGAGATCGAAAAGTGACATGGCGGGAAAATTGTAAAGCAATATCTATGACCCTATATCTCGTAGCCACGCCAATCGGCAACCTGAGCGACATCACACTTCGCGCGCTGGAGACGTTACGCAATGTGGACGTGGTGGCGAGCGAAGATACGCGCAAGACGGGGCTGTTGCTCAAGCACTTCGACATTCAAAAACCGCAGGTGTCGTTTCACGAGTACAACGAACAGCACGCCGGCCAACGCATCCTCGCCATCCTGCAGCAGGGACAGTCAGTTGCACTGGTCACCAACGCCGGCACGCCGGGCGTCTCCGATCCCGGCTTCACCCTGGTGCGTGAGGCGATTACAGCGGGCATCGTGGTAACCATGATCCCCGGCGCGAGTGCGGTACTCATGGCGCTGGTGCTGTCAGGTCTGCCGGTGCACTCCTTCACCTTTCGCGGCTTCCCGCCTCGCAAGAGCAGCGCTCGCAGGCGCTTCCTCGCTGTCGATCAGGACATGCCGCATACGCTGGTCTATTACGAGAGCCCCTATCGGCTGGCAGCCTTCCTGGAGGATGCACTTGCCGTCCTCGGCGACCGGCCGGCAGCTCTCGCCAACGACCTGACCAAGATGTTCGAGTCCGTGCAGCGCAGTAAGATCTCAGAATTACTGGCACTGGTGCAGCAGACTGAGCCTAAGGGTGAATACACCGTTGTCATCGCCGGATCTCCTGGGGCGAGTCGTATCCCGGATGGCGACACGGGCGGGGATGAGGTGAAGCAACATGAAGGCCATGGTTGAAGACGTACCGGTCAAGCAGTTGCTGCACCTGCCGCACGGGGAGTTGTCCCTGCCAGCCTTCCTGCCCGACGCCACGCATGGCGTTGTACGCGCCTTGGACGCCACCGACCTGGAAGCGGTCGGCACGCACGCTGTTGTAATGAACACCTTCCACCTGATGCAGCGCCCCGGCTCAAGTACCGTCCAGGCACTGGGCGGGCTGCATCGCATGAGCGGATGGTCGCACCCCATCATCACCGATTCGGGAGGCTTCCAGGCTTACTCGCTCATCCATCAGAACCCGCGGAACGGTAGCCTGACGAACCAGGGCATCGTCTTCCGCCCTGAAGGCACGACCAGGAAGCTGCAACTCACTCCCGAGAAAACGGTCCAGCTACAAATCGCTTACGAAACAGACGTAGTCATCTGCCTGGACGACTGTACGAACGCCGACGACCCGTCGGAAGTGCAGCAGGAGTCAGTTCGGCGTACCGTCGCTTGGGCTCGTCGCTGCAAGGACGAATATCAGCGTATCATCGCTGACAAGGAACTGACCAACGATCAGCGGCCGTTGCTATTTGCTGTGGTGCAGGGCGGCGCCGACAAGGAACTGCGCCGGCGGTGCGCAGAGGCGCTTTTGGAAATCGGCTTCGATGGTTATGGATACGGCGGTTGGCCCATCGATGCTCAGGGCAAGCTGCTTGTCGACATCGTGAACTACACCCGCCAGCTCATCCCCCGTCAATACCCCATGCACGCGTTGGGCATTGGCCACCCTCCCAGCATTGTGGCGTGCGCCCGGATGGGTTATGAACTGTATGACAGCGCCATGCCCACTCGCGATGCGCGGCATGGCCGGTTGTACACGTTTGCCCAGGATCCATCCACTTCAAGTCTTCTGGCAGACGACTGGTTCGACTACGTATACGTCGCCGACGACAGGCATATCAAGGAAAACCGGCCGATTAGCCCGTGGTGTGATTGTCTCACCTGCTCGCACTACTCGCTCGGTTATCTGCACCACCTTTACAAAGTCAACGACAGCCTGTACTTTCGACTTGCCACCCTACATAACCTGCGCTTCATGATGCAGCTCATGGCGAAGCTGAGCGGGGACTGATTAGCCGTGAAACACCTGGACGAGCTGGTCGCGGAGGTGAGGTCGAGTACGAAGTATCGTCATGTGAGCGAAGACCTGGTCCGGATTCTGGGCGAGCAGGAGTTGAGTAAGCGCACTTATCGCGAGGCTGTGAAGGCCACGCGGAGCAAACTGCACCAGGTCGCCGGTGCGTATTTCGACCGGCCGCCGCATTATTCCACCTGGCTGCAAGATATGCGGCTCGCTCGCGCCGAAGGATTGGATGCCCTGCGTGCTGCTAGTCGTCGTGTCATGAGTCTGCATGCTTCGACGCGTGAGCGGCTACCCATACTCGATCGTTTCTACACAGAGATTTTCAATCATCTACCCCCCATCCATTCTGTATTGGACCTGGCCTGTGGTCTTAACCCTCTGGCTATTCCCTGGATGCCCCTGTCTCCGCAGTCAACATATATCGCTCTCGATATCTATGAAGACCTGATGACATTTCTGGAGCAAACAATAATATTGTGTGACATGATTCCACGCGTGATATCACATAGTGTGCTGCCCGAGCTGCCTCACCTTCCGCGAGTCGATCTGGCCATAATGCTTAAAGCCTTACCCTGTCTGGAGCAAATGGATAAAGCGGCCGGTATACACCTGCTCGAACAGGTGCAGGCCGATTACATACTGGCATCTTTTCCGGTACGCAGCCTGGGCGGGCGATCCAAAGGCATGCTGACTAACTATGATGAGCATTTTCGCACTCTGACGGCAGACAAGACGTGGGAGATACGACGTTTTCAATTCGCGACTGAACTGGCTTATTTAATCACGACAGATACTACAAAATGTATAAAAAATCCTTTATAATTGTCTAGATAATAAATATCGTTATTAGGGGCGTGTCGTTACGACGTCACGAGGATATGGATGGCCGAGCTGAGCTCGGACATTTTGCACAGACAGATGTTAAGGTTGGTTAGCCGGGAAGTTACGTACCATAAACAGGAATATGGTATTTAGGGCATGAGGCGTTAACCGTTGTAAAAGCGTGGTAACGTGCTGCACTGAAATAAACCGGCAGACGCTGTTCAGCACCGCGATAGGATACCCATGTGGACGGGCGGTGAGGCACCCCAGGTGCCTGCCCCATCAGAGTGATGTACACGGCGAACAAGCCGGTGCAATGATGGGAATGGATTGACATTTCTGTTGGCGACCTCCGCACGGCTGTGACGATTCGTCCTTCGGCGATGAATTCGATCATGGCCGCGTTTTATTTTTCGTCATGGCAGGCACGATCACCGCATTAAAAGTACAGGAACGGTCCAAAGACCGTATCAGCGTCTACCTGGATGGCCAGTTTACGTTCGGGTTGGCGCTGATCCATGCCCTGTGGTTGCGTGTCGGCCAACATTTGTCGGACGATGAGATCAAGGCGTTGCACGAGGCCGATACGCTGGAGAAAGCGAAGCAGCGCGCCTTGGGTCTGATCTCGTACCGGCCACGTAGCGTTCAGGAGGTGCGGCGCCGCTTACGGCGCGCTGGCGTGGATGACCAGGCCATCGAAGAGGTCGTCGCCAGCTTGATGCAATCCGGACTGCTGGATGATGCATCGTTTAGCCGGAGCTGGGTCGAAAGCCGGCAGGAGACCAGCCCGCGCAGCAAGCGCATGATGGCCTGGGAGTTACGGCAGAAGGGTATCAGCGCTGCAACCATCACGGCCTCTCTGCAGTCCGTGAGCGATGAGGAAGCGGCTTACCAGCTGGCTCAAAAGCGTTGGCCTCGCGTGGCGGACATACAGCCGCCCTCAGAACGGCGGCGCAGGCTGATCGGGTATCTGGCGCGGCACGGCTTCAACTACGACACGATCCGCGACGCACTGGTCCGGCTGAGCGATGAGTCGGGTGTTCAGCTTCTCGATGATGACGATGTGGCCAGCGTCGATAACTAGAGTTGATTGGGTAGTAACAGAGTCACTATATGAATGTACAAATCGGATTGATCGAGGGTGTCATCGGCATCATCGTCGCCGTCATTGTTGGTGTGGTTGGTTACCGCATCGGCCGCAGGCAGGCGAAAGACGAAGGCGCGGTGCTGCGAGCGGAGGCCGAGCGTACGCTCACTGAAGCTCAAGCCAAGGCGCGTGAACTCCTCGTCCAAAACAAAGATGAGATTTTCAAGCTGCGTGAGACAGCCGAGCGAGAGATCAAAGATCTACGTACAGAGGTCTTGCACGAAGAGGATCGTTTGACGCGCCGTCGACAGGAACTTGACACCCAGCGCGACCGGCTGGAGCAGCGCGAGAAGCGCGCCAATCAGCGCCAGCAACAACTGGATAAGCAGGCGGCCGACGTGGAGAAGCTACAGAAGGAGCGCGTCACCGCTCTGGAGCACATTGCTGCCATGACACGCGAGGAGGCACGCAATGAATTGCTCAACGCCGTGCGCGACGAAACACGAAACGACATGGCACGTGTTATTCGCGAGACGGAAGCTCTGGTCCGCGAAACGGCAGATCAGCGTGCACGAGCCATCGTACTGGAGACGATGCAGCGCGTGGCCACAGATACCGTAGCCGAAAAGACCATCTCGTCCGTCGAATTGCCTAACGAAGACGTCAAGGGACGCATCATTGGGCGAAATGGACGCAACATTCAGGCCTTCGAACAGGCTGCCGGCGTTGACGTAATTGTGGACGACACTCCCGACGCGGTTACGATCTCCTGCTTCGATCCCGTTCGGCGCGAGATTGCGCGGCGCAGTTTGGAGGTATTAGTACGCGATGGCCGCATCCACCCCCAGCGCATCGAAAAAACTCTGGAAGACGCCAGGCGCGAGGTGGACCGTATTATGTGGGATGAGGGCGAACGCGCCACAGTCGAGGCGGGTGTGCCGAATCTGCCCACCGAAATCATCAAGACCATGGGGCGCCTTAAATACCGCACAAGTTATGGACAGAACCAGCTTTATCATGCCGTGGAGACAGCGCGTATCGCTGGATTGCTCGCCTCGGAACTGAAAGCCGATGTGAAAGTGTGCAAGGCAGGTGGCTTCCTTCACGATATCGGCAAGGCGCTGGATCGTGAGTCCGAAGGCACGCACGTACAACTGGGCGTGGAGCTACTCAAACGCCAGAACATTAACCCGAAAGTGATCCATTGCGTCGAATCACACCATCACGACATTCCACAGGAGACGATCGAGGCAGTGATTGTGGAAATCGCCGATGCTATCAGTGGTTCACGCCCTGGGGCGCGTCGCGAGACCCTGGAATCTTATGTAAAACGCGTGCGCCAGCTGGAAGATACCGCTCGCTCCTTCACGGGTGTAGCAGAATCATATGCGGTACAGGCCGGTCGAGAAGTTCGTATTATTGTCCGGCCTGAACAACTTGACGACCTGGCATGCATTCAGCTCAGCCGCGATATCGCCAAGCGCATCGAGGAATCCATGGAGTACCCTGGTCAGATCAAGGTGACCGTCGTGCGCGAGATACGCGCCGTGGAGTACGCCAAATAGTGTAAAAGGAAAAGAGGTTGGAGATGATTATCCCCAACCTCTTCATCTCCACTCTCTAGACTCATTCATCCTTCCGCAGGTGGGGGAAGAGGATCACTTCGCGGATGGAGTCATTATTGGTAAAAATCATGGCCAGACGGTCAATGCCCATGCCAAATCCGCCACAGGGCGGCATGCCATAGCGCATGGCGCGCAGATAGTCTTCGTCCAGCGGGTTGGCCTCTTCATCCCCCATTCGTGCGCCGATACTCTCTTCAATAAAGCGCTGCTCCTGATCCAGTGGATCGTTCAGCTCGCTGAAGGCATTGCAGATTTCAATTCCGCCGACGAAACCCTCGAAACGTTCCACAGTACTCGGATCGCCGAACTTACTCTTGGCCAGGGGTGAAATGTCACGCGGATAGTCATAGAGGAAGGTAGGTTGGACCAGGTTCTTCTCCACATAGTCGCCCAGCAGGCCGTCGATGAGCTTGCCTCGCGTCCTGACCGTGTTCGCATTCAGCCCGCGCTTGCGAATAGCATCTTCCAAAGTCTCTTCGTCAGGATAGGCTGTGTAGTCCAGCCCCGTAAATTCCAGGATCGCTTCGCGCAGGGGTATACGCTGCCATTTCTGGGTCAGGTCCACGACATGCCCCCGAAAGTGCGCAACACCATCGGGTAGAACCTGGCGCGCGGCATGCCGGATCATCTGCTCCGTCAAATCCATTATGCTGGTGAAGTCCGCATAGGCCATGTAGAACTCGAGCTGCGTGAACTCGGGGTTGTGCTTAAAGCTGACACCCTCGTTGCGGAAATCCCGACCAATCTCGTAGACGCGCTCCAGGTTGCCCACCAGCAGACGCTTGAGATACAGTTCGAATGAAATACGTAAATACAGGTCCTGGTCAAGCTGATTGTGATGGGTTGTGAATGGCCGTGCCGCGGCACCTCCATAGATCGGTTGAAGGACTGGCGTTTCCACCTCGAGGAAGCCATGCGTGTCCAGGAACTCGCGCAAGCTCTTCACAATCTTTGCGCGTTTGACGAAGATCTGGCGCACCTCTGGGTTCACGGCCAGGTCGGCGTAGCGTTGGCGGTATCGCAGTTCCGGATCGGCAAGCGCGCTATGACGAACCACGCTTCCGTCTGTAAGCTTCTCCTCCTTGGGGAAGGGCAGTGGGCTGATTGACTTACTCAACAGGTTCCAGGCGTTCACACGTAAGGTCGGTTCACCGGTCCGGGTGATGAACAGGTTACCGCGAGCCTCGATAAAGTCGCCCAGGTCCAGGTCCTTGAAGCGTTCGAAAGAGGAGGTATCAAGTGAGTCTTCGCCAATGCGGGCGTACAGTTGCATGCGCCCGCTGACATCCTCCAGCTGAAGGAAGCTGGCTTTACCCATCACCCGCCGGACAATGACGCGCCCCATGATGGCAACCACTTCTGGGATGCCTTGGTGCAGGGCTTTCTGCCGCTCTTCATCACCTGGTACCAGCAGTTCTTTTTGCCACTCCGCCACTTTTTGCACCGCATCGGCCGCCAGGATGCGCAGCTCTCTGAATTGTTGCCTGGGGGGGTAAGGATCGATCCCACCGGACTTCAGCCCTTCCAATTTGGCGAGGCGGTCGCGTTCAACTTCAGTGATGTCCATAGCCGTAAATTGTACCCAAGTGACTCCCTGTGGCTGCACTATTAGTTTAGCCTGCCGAGGGTTCGCAGCTCCCCTGTACATGATGCGAGGTGGAGCACTCACGCACTCCACCTCGCCATATCTCCGTAAATCGTGGAACGAAGCGCGACCAACGTATGACTCGCCTCGCTTTTCGATGGCCTGCCGGGGCGCACTCCTTTAGGTGCCCCGCGATACGCTGTTACTTGTTGCGACGGCTCTGCAATTGCTGCATCGTTCGAGACAGGATTTCGTCCTGATCGCGATTTTTCTTACTTCCCTTAGCAGACTCACTCCAGTTGCCGTGGCGCCCGCGTGTGGCTTTCTGTAACGCGGCAGCCATGGGGCTGAGCTCTTCCTCTGGGCCTGACGAAAGCATGTAGTCTTCGGGATCGACGCCTTCCATGGTCACATCAATCTGCTTTTTAGGCGGATCGACCTTCACGACGCGCACCGAGACCTCTTCGCCAACGTTTACAAAATCGCCTACGTTCACGAAGCCGGAACCAAAAGCCGAGGAGCGCAATAATCCCTCACGCTCAGCGCCTATATCGACGAAGGCCCCCTTGCGCTCGATACGCATCACCTTGCCGCGGAATACATCACCACGATGAATGCTTTCCCATGGCAAGGCGGGCGGTTCGATCATCGTCAAGCCGATACGGCGTTTGTCTTCGCTGGCCTCGATCACCCACACGGCGTCCAGCACGTCACCCACCTTCGGGCGCTGGCCTTTGGGCATCAGGTTGAATGGGATCAGACCATGCTTGGGACCGTCGATATCAACAAAAGCGCCGAAGCTTTCGAGTGCCACCACACGCGCCTCGGGAATCTTCATCCCAATCTGCAGGTCTGACCAGTCGTACCTGGGAGGCTTGACCATCGTCAGGTTGATGCGCTTCAGGGCAGGGTTCACTGAATTGACATAGACTTGAATCTCGTCACCGGTCTTGAGCACGTCCGAAACCCTTGTCACGGGGTTTTGAATCGTGCTAATAATGTGCGAGATATGGATGAACCCTTCGACGTCGAGACCGATATTGACAAAGGCCCCTCCCAGCTCGATCCGGGAGACCTTTCCCGTAAAACCCATTCTTGGTCGCAGGGTATCTAGGGTAAACGTGGGTGCAGCGGCTTCCTCCACCTGGGGGCTGCTGTCCACCTGCGGTGCAGCAATCACTTCGTTACTCACGGGGAGACTCCTGTAAAAACCACCTTCGATAATGTTTGGTGTCGGTCTATTTTGACCGACGACTGTGCTCGTGCCAGAATTGTAGTACTTTATTATAGCGACCATTTCACCCAGCTGGCGATCCGCTCCGCCACGGCTTTCACCACCTCATCAGGCACCCCATTGGGAGCTTTCGATTTTAACCGGTAATCGCATGGTTCATTAACGTAGTCGACCACCTGCCAGATGTGACGCTGGTCCAGGGCGATCTCCGTGGAAAACGCATTCAAGCCGCATAGTCCCGCAATCTGCTGAGCCATTCCACGCAACACCTCCAACCCGAAGCGGCTCTCCTCCTCCGGCGCTACGGGCACCTGATCGTGCGTCAGGTCATCGGCCCAACATGGGAAGCACGCCCCGCAGGCATAGAACACTCGGAACCATGCCCGGTGCTGTCCCAGCATCTGTGGGATCACCCATGGCTGCAATACCGTCTCGTCAGTTGGCCAGTCTTTGCGCCTGCGCAGCACCTCCTCCCATGTACAGGCGGGCATCAGCACCCCGCTCCCGCCACTGTGGGCCCCCTTCACCGAAAACCGATTGCCCAACGGCTTCAGGTCCACGGGCAGCAGTTCGCGGCTGGATTCATAGGAAGGTAGTAGCACCATATAGGGCGCGGATAATCCATGTGCAATGAACTCATAATGCATGGTTGGTTTGCTCCACGCCCGGCGTACCAGATCATAATCGTTCAACAGCAGCAGATGCTTCTGCTTCACTGCGTTACAGTGTTGAGCATATTCACCGCCCCAATCCCACGCGCGGTCAATGACCACACGGCTTTGCAGGGTGCCACTCAATAATTCGGTTCGCAGGCTGGCGAGTTCCCTGGCTCCTACCAGGCGCAGGCCAATATCGCGTGCGGCACAGGAGGCCGTCAAGAGGCCCAGGAAATCGGCATCATGTTCCCAGGCCCATAGGATCAACAAATCGCTCATCGTGCTACGGCGCAGCTCTCATCGGGCGACTATCAGATCACGCGAGAAGCTCGTCAGGCTTTCACCACCCTCGGCAGTCACGACCATGTCATCCTCGATGCGCACCCCTCCCTTGCCTTCTATATAAATACCAGGTTCAACCGTGAAGGTCATACCGGGTTGCAAAACCGTCGTATCCCCTTTAACCATATAGGGAGCTTCGTGACCTTCCAGTCCCAGCCCATGACCGGTGCGGTGGCTGAAGTAAACCCCGTAACCGGCTCGCTCGATGACCGCACGCGCGGCCGCGTCCACCTCTTCGGCCAGAAGGCCCGGACGCACAGCCGCGCGCCCGGCAGCGTTGGCTTGTTTGACCACTTCATAGATGTGCTTCATCTCATCGTTCGGCTCTTCGCTGATGGCGACGGTTCGAGTGATGTCGGAACAGTAACCGTCCAGCACCGCGCCAAAGTCAACCACCATCAGGTCGCCAGGCTGAACCTTCCGCCCTCCCGCTAAGGCATGAGGAAAGGCAGCGCTCAAGCCTGTCTGGACCAACGGTGGTGATGCCGGTTCCTGCGGATTCTGCTCGAACGAGACACTCATAAAGATTCCCGCCACCTGGGACTCAGTCATGCCCGGCTTAATTCGCCGTACAGCCTCCGCCAGCACACGCTCGGGTATTTTGGCCGCACGGCGCATGCATGCAATCTCATCACTATCTTTGGTCATGCGCAATTGCTTGATAAGCCCGTCGGCGGGAACGAGTCGCACTCCCGGAGCCCCAGTTGATAGCATGGTAGATTCCAGCACACGCATCTGAGTCGGCTCCACACCGATCTCCTTGCCAGCCAGCCCCATCTCGTGCACAGCCTGATCCATACACCCCTGCGGTTCCTGGCCATCCAGATAACTGTACACGCGCCAGGCTATGGGCACAGGTCCGTGTAATGCCTTGCCGGCCTCGAAAGCCGGTACGACGAGCGCGGGTGGCTGTTTGGGTGAGGCGGGGAACAACGCGATGATTGGGCGTTCGCTCAGGTGATAGTGCACACCTGTGAAATAAAACAGGTTGGCACCTGGTACGAGGGCGATGGCGTCCATGCCTGCGCTCTGTTGTAATTCGGCCAGTCGGGATAATCGTTGCGAGCTCATCTTTTTACTCCTGAGTACCTGGTGGTTGTAGAGTTCCATCTGCGGACCATGATGCAACACGCCAGCATATAATCTACCAAAGCTAATTGTAATGAAGCAACGCTGGCGTGCGGACCTGGTGCCGACGTCAGCGCTTATTCGGAATTCATAAGGGGGTTATGGTGAACAAATTTCTGAGCCTGATGGGTGGCGCGATTATTGGTAGCTTGGTCGGTGTTGCATCGGTTCTCCTCCTGACTCCTAAATCAGGCGATGCCCTGCGCACCGATATCCGGCGCGAGGTGGAGTCCATCCTCGAAGAAGGTCGCCGGGCTTCGCGGTTGCGCCGCGCCGAATTGGAAGCTCAATTGACCCAGATGCGCGGTGACGCCACAGGATCGAAACCCGATCAGGTTAATAACGCCTGAATTGTCCGCTACTTGATATGCAGCTCGTACACGCCAGGCTCCGTGATCACCGGAGTGGTGGCCGAGATGGCCAGTACCGCGCGCGTTACATCTGAGCCAAAGTTCACCGTCAGAGTGCCTTCATTGTTGCTGAGTGGCATGCGTTCCACGCTGTCGCTGCCATCGTTATGCGTCACGATCATCTGCACCTCCCAAAGCTGCGGAAGCAGGTTGGTGGCGCGCACCCAGCCCGCGCTCGTCCATCCTGTATTGGTGGACGCATCATCCTGTAACCCAATTTGAGGGATTTCGATATGCGTAATCGCCATGCCCTCACGGTTCACACCCGCATCGGTTACTACTTCAAAGCGTAACAGCACCTTTTTCCCGGCCCAGGGGCTCAGGTCAGCTGACTCGTCGATCCATTGAGGATTATTCTCACTGACTGAGCCGCCCGTGTAGCCGCAACCCAGGTTGGAGCCGTTAGGGTTGGTGGTGGTGCACGAGGTGGTCTTCAAGATCTTCCAGGTCGTTCCACCGTCCTGCGAGACACTGACATATCCATAGTCAAAGTCCTGTTCGAGCCGGTACCACGTCTGATACGTGAGGGTCGCCGACTTAACCTTCGTCAGGTCCACCTCACGTGTCAAGCTCGAGTCACTCTCATCAGCCCGGTCGGACCACCAGAACGGTCCCTGTATATCCGTCGGCAGCAGAGGCACAGAAGTGGATCCAACAAACTGGATCGTAACGGGAGCATTACCGCGCAAAGTGATGTAGTGCGTGCCAAATTGGTTGACCTGCTCGTGCGAGTCGTAGGGATAGTCCGCGCTGGTAAGGTTGGCATAAGTCGTCATCGGTGGCACATCGGTATGCGTGTACCGGTATCGATTGCTGGTATCGCTGGAACTCAGCTTCTGCTGACCCATGTAGTTGGCAATGACCCAGTCGGCGAATAACTCCTCAAAGGTGTAGGGCTTGTGCGTATCGGGGTCAGTGATGCCCGCCTTACCCAGCGTATTCATCAGTGCATCGGGACTGCGTTCTTTGGTGCGCGCCAGTTGCTCCGTCACGGTGGGTCCGAATCGGTCATAGAGGTAGGACCAGAACAGGTAGCCCCCACCGTAGTGATCGCTGTTCTCACCTGCACTGCTCTCCGACCATGTATTAAGCTGAGTCCCCGGTGCACTCGCGAATGAATAAACCGTGGTCACCTCGTCGGCGTAGCCATTCAAGCGTTCGGCCAGTTGTGCTGCGCCTTCCTCCAGCCACAGTGACGGCGCATGCACCTGGTTGAAACTGATCATATGTTGCAGCTCGTGCGCCAGAGTGCTCATGTAGATCGCACTGCCTGGATCGGCCCCATTGGAGTTGGGATCGGCATTCACGACGAACATTTCAGCCACATTCGAGTCTGGCCGAACGGCTCGGGGATATTCGTCTGGTGAGGAGAAATAACCGCCTACCGAACTGCCCAGACCTCTGGCATGCAGGATATACAGGTGCGGGTCACAGTCGACACCGGGATCAGCCTCCTTGCCAAAGAAAGCGCGATCGGTGGGTAGGATTTTGCTGGTAAAGTCATCTGCTGCCTGTTGCAGGCTGGTCTGATCAAGGCTCACATGCTTTGGAGACTGCTCCACCCACATGTAGACCGATGAGGTCTTGTAAAGTAACTTGGCGACCACCGTAAATTCGGAGTTGGTATCCTGGTTGGCAACGGTAAATGATCGCGTCGCGCCCACGTCATAACCTTTAAAAAGCGTGGTGCAGGTCACCACCGTTTGCGCAGGCGAGACCCCTTCAAACCGAATCGCCAGACTCTCAAGGTTGGCAGGTGGTAACGGAGCCGAGATGGCGCGCAAAAGGGCATAGGCTGACACTACATCGGTGATCACACCGGTACTACTGCCTGATGCACCCGAGGCGGTCGAGGTTACGACCACACCGCTGGTAGCCAGCGGTGTGCGCTGTATGGGACGAGGTGTCTCGGTGGGTGCCGTGTTTTGGTTTGGCAACGCCGTGGGCGAACCCAGCGGAGCCAATGCCGCTCCATTTGAGAGCACCCTATAGATGATGAAGGCCCCACCTGCTGTGGTCAAACACAGGCAAGCTACTACGAGCCCGACGATTAATGCGATCCAATTGTTTCTGCTCATGCTTTACCTGCGTATCATCGCGCTCAGTTGATTTTCGAGTGAGCGAATAATCTTGTTCCGCTGACGCTCAACCTCAGCATCGGTAAGTGTCCGGTCTTCCGCTTGATAGGTGAGTGCGTAGGCCATGCTCTTCTTTCCAACGCCGACCTGCTCACTCCGGTAAACATCGAAGAGATGAACCTGGCGCACAAGACTTCCGCCGGCTCGCTGGATCACCTGCAGGACCTGTCTGGCCGTCACGCCTTCATCCACTACTACTGCCAGGTCTTCGTTAACCGCTGGGAAGCGTGGAGTGTCCTTCGTCTCCGCCGTGACGCCGCTCGCCGGCGTAATCCGGGCATTACGAAGTGCGGAGACATCGAGCTCAGCAATCAATACCGGTGTACTGGTCGGCAGGTTCCAGGCTTCTCGCACCAGCGGATGTAGTTCGCCCAGGACACCTAATGGGTAGGTCGCCTGACCAGGCCGCTCCAGGCATACTTCGGCTACGCGACCGGGATAGTAGATCGGCTGCTCGATTGGTGAGAAGGCAACTTCGCGCAGTGACAGGCCATCCAGCATCGCCTCAACCACACCTTTCAGGTCATAGAAATCCATGAGGCCATGTGGTCCCTGTTCGTTCTGCTGCCATGAGCGTTCCATACGTGCGCCGCTCATGGCGATGACCAGCCGCTCCACTTCGTCAGGTAATACTCCATCCTCACCGGGTATGTAGACACTGCCCAGTTCGAACAGGGCTACCCGTTCATGATGGCGTACATTCGCCGCCAGCGCTTCCAGAGCGCTGGCGATCAAGGTATGGCGCATCACCAAACGTTCCGGATTGATCGGGTTTTGCACGGTAACATACGGGCGATCGTCTCCCGGCATGCCGGGGGGCAAAACACGGCGTTCGGAATCCGGTGTTGTCAACCGGTAACTCACAATCTCCTGCAAACCTGATTCCACCAACACGTCACGCAGTTTCTCGTCGAACTCAGCCACGGGGTTGCCTTCGGCAGGCGGAATCTCGTCGACCATCAGAGTGGTTGGGATGCGGTCGTACCCGTAGATGCGTGCGATCTCCTCAATCAGGTCGTGTTGCCCTTCGATGTCGGTTCGATGAGGCGGCGCTGTTACGCGCAACAGGTGTTCAGGGGTACCGTTCCCCGCCATGTCGGTCTCCACCACGTGGAACTCCAGACGGGTGAGGATGCGGATGATCTCGTCCTTACTCACCTGCACACCCAGCGCGCGCGTCACCTCAGCTAGGTCCAGTGTAACCACCATACTGGGCAACGGGTTGGGATAAGCGTCCAAGATGCCCTGCACCACACGTCCTCCAGCCAGCTTCTCCAGTAAAGCCAGACCGCGCCGCTGGGCGAATAACGCAATGTCGGGGTGCAGGTTGCGCGCAAATCGATACGATGCTTCGCTGTTCAGGTTGTGATAGCGTGCCGTACGGCGAATGTGCACCCAGTCCCAGGCTGCTACTTCGAACAGGATATTGCGGGTGTTCTCCTTAACCTCGCTCTCGGCACCGCCCATCACACCGGCAATACTCAGGGCATGCCGGGCGTCGGCGACGACGATATCTGATGGTTGCAGCTCGCGTCGCACATCATCCAGGGTCGTCAGTTGCTCGCCTCCCTCGGCCAGGCGGGTGATGATCCGAGGCGGAGAGCTGATGGCATCGTAGTCAAAGGCATGTGTGGGCTGGCCAGTTTCGAGCATGACATAGTTCGAGATGTCCACGATGTTGTTAATGGGCCGCATGCCAGCCAGGGTCAACCGCCGTTGCATCCAATAAGGCGAGGGACCCAGTGTGACGTTTTGTACGATACCGATTGTGAATCGGGGGTTCAAATGCGGGTCGCGAATCTCAATCGCAACCAGGTCTTCCACGCGCGGGTCAGACTCGCTGTAGCTGACATCCGGATAGCGCAGCACCTGCCCGGTGAGGGCCGATACCTCGCGAGCCACACCCAGTATTGAGGCCGCTCGAATAGTGCTGGGGAGAATGGCAATGTCAAGTACCACATCACCCAGATAATCGGCCAGAGGCGTGCCGGCAGGCGCATCGGCAGGCAGCAGGAGAATGCCCTGGTGGTCATCGCTCAAGCCTAATTCCTTCTCGCTGCACACCATAGAATCGTTTTTAATGCCCCGCAAGACGGCCTCTTTAAGGGTCATGATTACCTTGCCCTCTTTATGACCGTCATATAGCCGCGCGCCTTTGAGCGCCAGTACGACTTTCAAACCACTGTCACCTGGCTTGATATTGGGTGCGCCCGTGACCACCGTTATCGGTTGTGGAGCACCGTATGCGACAGTCGCCAGAAGCAGCTTATCTGCATTAGGATGCCGTTCCACCTTGAGCAGCTCGCCAACGATGATTTTCTCGCGGTCCCAGGGCAATTCGGCGCCCGGCAGGCCGATATACTCGATGTGTTCAACTTCCAATCCCGCCAGGGTTAGCTTCTCGGCCAGTTGGTCTACCGGCAGTGTTAAGTCAACGTAGTCTTTTATCCAGGATATAGGAACACGCATGGAAGCTCAGTATAACGGATTGAGGCTTTGTCGCTACACGCTTATTTCTCCCACATGGTGCGATATCGGGGGGCTTTCGCCATATATTCATCGCTAGCGGCCGCAAGCAATGCTTCGTCTTCTTTGTCCATCTGGATGGAAACAGCGGCTGCGTTTTGTTCCAGTTGTGGCACAGATGAGCTGCCGACAATAACGCTACTTATGCCAGGCTGGTGAGCGGTCCAGGTGATAGCCACCTGTGCCGGAGTCAAGCCGTAACGCTCTCCCACCTGCCGTGCGGCATCCGTCACCTTCAAAGCGAGCGGCCTCACCGCAGGTTTAAAGAAGACGCAATGGTTGCGTACGTCATGGGGCGGAAATATGGTTTGTTCATCGTAGCGCCCGGTGAGGATACCCTCTCCTAGCGGGCTATAGGCTAACACGCCGATCTTCCGGGAGGCGCCGCAATAGCGGATGAGTGGCTCATCATAACGCCACACCAGGGCATATGGCAACTGGTTGGATATGATAGGACAGATGGACGCAGCCTGCTCCATCTGGTCTTGATTGAAGTTCGAAACCCCGGCATAGCGTACCTTACCCGTTTGCACCAACCGCCACAGGCCGATGAGTGTCTGTTCGTTTAGCACCTGTTCCGCTGGCCAATGGACTTGCAACACATCGATATAGTCTGTATGGAGTCGCCGGAGCGATTCCTCGCACGACCTTTCCACTGCTTCGGGGGTCGTATGACCGTACTTGATTTTGGTTGCCAGCACAACCTGATCCCGGCATCCCTGTATCGCCTTCCCGACAATAGTCTCCGAGACCCCGTTGCCATAACTGGGTGCGGTATCCCATAAGTTAATGCCGAGGTCAAGTGCTCGACGTAGGATGGCTAGCATGTCAGCCTCGGACTTTTGGGTTTTAGAAAACTGCTCACTAAATTGGGCGCACCCCAGCGCAATTACCGATACGCTCAGGTCTGTCCAGCCAAGCTTGGTGTAATGCATGGAAGGCATTTTAAATGTGCCTCCACCCGCCTGCAAAGAGACATACAGGCTTGTCGATCATCAGGCACTGGTGTGTCTCCTGTAGAGGCTCCATCCCTCCTGCCCGTGGCACAAAGCGTGTTCAGCTATAGTAACTGGACATGGCATCGGTTGAGTTTACACAGCATATCCGCTTCGCACTGCAACATCTTTATGAGATCAGCGTTCTCGATAAAGGTCCAGGCCCGGCTCTGGCTGTCTGGCTGGATGAAGTTGCTCCCGGTCCATCATCCCCCGGTCAGCGCCTGCATCAATTACTGTTGCGTACCATCGAACAGATGAAACCAGCCGAACCGCTTGACGTAAACCTGCCGCATCACCGCAGCTATCTGATCCTGAAGCGACGTTACCTGGACGGTATCTCCGTCCAGCAACTGGAGATCACGTTCAATTCATCCAGCCGGCAATTCCGGCGCGAGAATCATCGGGCTATCGAGGAACTGATCTTGGCTCTGTGGCAGCTTTCACCGCATGCAGCCCAGGTCGTACTTCCAACCCTCATTCCAACCGGGACCGTCGCAGCGCGCAGTTCGCTTTCAAATGCCACCTACTTCGATCGCACGTACGCGTCGGTACATTTGCTGGACGCGGTCATGGATGCAGCCCAGACGCTATCCGTGATTATCGGCGAGGCGCAGGTTCATGTCATCGCTGATATTCCGCCCGATCTTCCGCCGGTCACAACAGATCGCGTTGCCTTGAGGTTAGCCATCATCAAACTAATCCGATTGGCGATAGCCCATTCAACCGTACGAGTCATTCGCTTGCATGGCCTGGTACAGGATGAGGCCATTTCGTTATCGCTGGAAGGCGTCTCGGGGGTATCGAGCCACGACATGATGTTCACCGAAGCGGCCCACTTATTTGAGCTCGCCGATGCAACCCTCACCCTTGCAGAGGTTGGGCTCGCTCCCGCACCCAAGGGACCGCCGCAAGCCTCACCTCCGCCTGCAGTCCATGCCGAGCTACAGCAAGGGTTCACATCGGTACCATCCATATCGGATCAGACCCTCGTCGTTAAACTGCTCGTTCAACGCCACCCAGCCGTGCTCGTCGTGGATGACGACCCCGCCATGCAGCGCATCATGCAGCGTTTTTTGGCGTTGAAACCAATCCGGGTACTGGGCTGTAACTCGACTGATGACGTCATTCGGCTGGCACGAGAGATTCAGCCAGTGCTCATCATGCTTGACGTGCTGATGCCCCGGCGCGACGGATGGGAAATTCTACAGGAACTCAAGGCAAACCCCGACACATATCATATTCAACTGGCTGTGTGTTCCATCTGGGATGAGCGTGAACTGGCCCTGGCGCTGGGCGCAGATCGATTTTTCCAAAAGCCCATTGATCGTGCAGAGCTGCTCCGTTGTATCGAAACCTGCCTGGACAGGGGACCGAAAGACTAAAACCACTGCTTAGCTCAATAAAGCATCCAGGGTGTTTTGCAGGCACATCACGGTTTCGCGCTGACTTAAGCCCTGCTGCCGCCTGATGGATATGTTGCGAGCCCGTAACACGGGCAGGCCAAAGCGATCCATCGCTGTTACGACGATGACCGGTAATTGATCCCGCGTCCAGCGTTCGCGCAACTTGCTCAACACGTTCCACCCCGACTCATCAATCAGGTTCAGGTCCAGGAGCATAACATCGGGTGGCTTCTCCTCCAGGACAGCCATTGCCTCAGTCGCGCGAGTCACGTTTGAAAAGGTGGGCAACGCGTGTATGCGTTTATCGCTGGCCAGCGCCAGTTCATAGAAGCGTGCCATCGACAGGTCATCTTCCACCGATAAGACCGACCGTACCGCCGGAGCCACGGATAATACAGCCGATGCCAGCTCTTCACGCGTGATGGGCTTGATGAGCCAGACATTGACGTCCTGCGCCTCGAGGAGATGCCGGTTTTCGATTTCGATGTTTCGTTCCAGCTGGCAGGTCATCATGGAAACATCCATGGGTAGCTCCATCTCCTGCAGCGTCGTAGTGTAGTTCGGTCCGTCTCCGCCCGTAAACGCCAGCACCGCGTCAGGTTGCCGGTCAGCCAGCGCCTGCCCAATTCCACCCAGTGAGCTGGTGACGACCTTGCCTTGATTATTAAGCAAGCGGCTGGTCGCATGCAACACCGCTGAGTCGTCAGCGGCCACCAGAATCACCCGCTCGCTGCGCGCCTGATCATAGCGTGACTGCCAAAACTCCGCATCGCGCGGCGTGGGTGGCAGCTCACTGGCCACATTCATCGTGGGCAACGGCAGACTAAAGTAGACGCGGGTGCCCAACCCCGGCACACCATCACTCTGTGCCCACATGCGCCCGCCGTGCAGCTCGATGAACATACGGCTGATCGATAAGCCCAGGCCGGATCCTTCGCTTTCATCCACCGGTTGGCCGGGTTTCATAAACTCGTCGAAAAGGTGTTGCAGCACGTCAGCTGAAATACCCAGACCGGTATCGTTCACGCTCACCTGGACTTCATCAGCCACGCGTTCCACCCGCACCACTACTCCGCCGCTGGACGTATAGTGGCGCGCATTGCTCAATAGATTTAGAATCACCTGGCGGATGCGGATGCGATCGAACTTAACTTCGGGGATGTCATCCTGCACCTCCGTCTTTAAATACAGACCGGCATGGTCGAACCACTTCCGGGCCAGGGCGACGGCCTGATTGACAACCTCGACCGGCGATCCGCACTCCTTCTTCAGAACAACCCGGTTCGCTTCAACTTGCGCCAGATCGAGTACATCGTTGATGAGGTCCAGCAGGTGCTTTCCGGACCGATAGATCTCATTTACGTCTTCCCTCAGGTTGGCTGGCCATTCATGCATTCCGTAGCTCTCGGGGGCATTGGCAATCACCTCGCTAAAACTGATGATGATATTGAGCGGTGTGCGGATTTCATGGCTGATCATGTTGGCGAAGCGCACTTTGAGCTGGCGGGCTTCTTCAGCCTGCTGGCGCGCAATGATAAGCGACGCATTCGAGCGCCCCAGTCGGTACAGCGCTTCGTCCAGCGCTTTGACAGACTGAGCCAACTGGCGGCGCTGCTCTCGCAATTCATCACGCGTTCGTATCGCATCCTGCGCACTGGTCAGTGCCATCGCCAGACTGTCGTAGATGGACCGCGAAGCAATCCATGCACTGATGGAAGCCGACAGCAGCACCAATCCGGATGCCAGTAGTGTGGTCGGCGTACTGTATCCGCGCAGACCAAGGGCGGACAGTAATAGTCCACACATCACACTACTTAAGATCAGGACAGGGGTCGACGCCACTGCACTAATCAGGACAATCAGGGGGCCATACAGAAAAATAGCTGGTGTGGCCGGATGATTGATCACTTCGGCTGTCACACCCAGCGTTAATCCTGTCAGGCTCAGGGTCAGGCTCAGACCTGTCCGCCGGCGCAAAGCATATCCCAGGCTGAAGGCAATAAGCAGACACAAAAAAGGAGCAAGCTCAAGTGCTACGCTATGGGGCTGCAGGGCCTGGCGAACACCCGCAACCCAGGCTAGTATGGCTACCAGGATTAACAGAGACTGCTGATAGCGCTGCCGGAAGTCGGTGACCTCGGAGTCCATCATATTGGAGAACGCACGAGTCGGCTCCTGCTCACTTGCTTCAGATACTGCCATTGATCACCTCGGACACGAAGCACCTGCGTGTGCGCATGTGTGCCTCTTGCCTGACACACATCTGTTCCATGCTGAAAATGCATTATGCACCTGCTTGGCAGGTCAGTGCATTTCATTTAGACTTTCTCACATGATTAACCTAGATGCTCTACCGATGCGTGTTGGAATCGGGCAGTTTAATGAATTAACCGACGAACAGATCACCTTTGCCAGACAGGTCGGCGTGCAGGACGTCCAGTTGAACCTGATCAACCCAGGTACGTTACCCGGTGAGGTACGCTGGGAGTTCCAGGACCTGCTCCATTTACGCACGCGTGCCGAAGATAATGGCTTGCGTCTGTTTGCGCTGGAAAATGTTCCCTTTCGCTTCTACGACAAAATCATGTTGGGATTGCCCGGTCGCGATCGCCAGCTCGAAAACATGCAGGAAACCGTACGCAACCTGGGCCGCGCCGGCATCCCCATCCTGGGTTACCACTGGATGCCCAACAGTGTATGGCGCACTTCCGTTGCGCTACCCGTTAGAGGGGGTGCGCTTTCCAGCGCGTTCAAGATGGACCTGGCGAAAGATGCACCGTTTACTCACGGACGTGCCTTTACAGAGGACGAGATGTGGGCTAACTACGACTGGTACCTGGATCGATTGCTGCCGGTGTGCGAGGAGTACCATGTGCGCCTGGCCTTGCACCCCGACGACCCACCAGTCCCTTCATTGGGCGGCATTGCCCGGCTGTTCCACAACTTCGAGGGGTTTCGGCATGCCATGGAGTCGCATGCCAGTCCCATGCACGGCCTGGATTTTTGCCATGGTTGCTGGTCAGAGATGCGGGGCGGCGCGGGCGTGATGGAAGCGATCGACTACTTCGGACCGCAAGGACGCATCTTCTATGTGCACCTGCGTGACGTGCGGGGCACTGCAGAGGACTTCTCGGAATGCTTCCTGGGCGAAGGGAACATGAATATCTTCAATGTGGTGCGCCGGCTAAAGCGGGCAGGCTTTAATGGCGTCCTCATTGATGACCATGTGCCTCACATGGTGAACGACTCTCCCTGGGGTCACCGCAGCCGCGCCTTTGCAACGGGCTACATCGTCGCCATGGTCGACGCGGTCAACACACTGGACGCATAGGTATAAGGAGCCGGCCGGTCGACCTTTTGTCGCAGGCCGGTTCCATGTGGCGGCATCAAAAAAAGACCGGGCGCCAATCGTAATGATCAGCGCCCGACTTCCGAACACCAGGCATCGGTTTCCTTTTCGGTCTCACCGCGTCTCGAATCCCAAATCACCCGTCCTCAGCATCCAATCTCAGATCTCACTCCTTCACAGCGCCAGCCGCCAACCCCCGCACCACGTATTTTTGTGCAAACAGGAAGATGATCATGACCGGAACGATCATGAACAGACCTCCCAGTGCTTTTTCAGGTTCATTGATGGGCAGCTCACGCAGGAAGGTCGGTGAGCCGGCTGTGGCATTCATCAACGCAGCAATACCCAGTGGCAGATTGAACGTCTCCTTCTGGTTCAGCATGACGAATGGCAGAAAGTAGTTGTTCCATGCACCGTTGAAGGTGAGGAAGGCAAGTGTGGCAATGATCGTCCGTCCCAACGGCATTCCGATGTTCCAGAATAACTGCCATTCATTACAGCCATCTACTTTGCCGGCGGCAAGCAGGTCCTTCGGCAGTGTGACACTGTAATAAACGTACGATAACCACACGCCGAAAGGCGCGAAGGCCGAGGGTAATATCACTGACCAGGGATTGTTGACCAGCCTGACCAGGTTCATTTCCAGAAAGAGTGGTAGCACCATGGCAGACCCGGGCAGGATCATGGTGATCAGCGTCAGCCACATAACAAGCTGTCGGCCACGGAACTTCATCACCGCCAGCACATAACCCGTTGGAATGGAGATGGCGATACTCAGGAATACGCTGGACAGTGTGTACCATATGGAGTTAATGGTCCACGTAACCATCAGGCTCTGGCCAAACATGGCGATGTTATTCCAGGCTACGATGTAGTTTGAGAGCGGCCCGATGGAGAGAGGCGACTGGTTCAGGTCATACATGTCACGCCAGACACGCGTGGGTGCAATGGCCAGCCAGACCAGTGGCATGACAAAGAATGCACCAAATAGGAGCAAGATGACAAGCCGGCCAACCATCTCGACGCCATTCATCCCATTCCATCTCGGATTGCGGCTGATGATATAACGCAAGGGATTAACCACTGGCGGTTTTATAGGCTTGATCGCTGTTTGCATGGTTTTGCGTTCCTCCCGCCCTACTCGGCGTTTGTTTGCTCAGTTGAGTAAAAGTTTGTCGCACGGATAACAGCGTAGGCACAAACAATGCCAATGAGCATCATGAGCACGGATACCACGGCAGATGCCCCAAAATTCCCGATCCCAAAGGCCCAGGTGTAGCTCACCAGGTTGGGGCTCCATTCATTCGAAATAGTAGCTGAGGCACTGGACATAAGCTGAGGTTCGGCGAAGAGTTGCACATTGCCAGCTAAAACGTTGATCAGCATAAACGCTACATAACGCGTAATCAATGGGCGCTTGATAAGCCAGGCTAGCTGAATCGGGTTGCAGCCATCCATGATGGCAGCCTCAATTAACTCCTCCGAAATGCCCTGCAAGGCACCAAAGAAAACAGCGATCCAGCCGCCTGCCCCACCAAAGAAGCCCATTAGCGTAAAGACAACGGGTGCCGTGTCGTTATTCACCACCTGCTTCAGATCCGTATATCCCATAAAGTGAAGTAGCGCCCTGAACACGCTCAGATCAGGGTTGAAGGTGAACAGGAAGAGCATGACCAACGCGGGACCGGTCACCGCACCGGGCAGGAAGTAGATCGTTCGCATTAAGAGCGAGAATCGATTAGGCCGGGCATGCAGGAGCAATGCCAGCAGGATAACAAAGACCAGTCCAAATGGTACTGAAACCACCAGGAAGCGCAAGACGTTCTCGAAGGCAGGCAACAAGTAGGGATCCTTTAGGGCAGTGACAATGTTCGTAAAGCCAGCCTCGAAAAACTGCGGTCGTCCTACTTTGAACGTGGCAAACATCAGGAGCAGCGCATAGATAGCTGGACCCAATGAAAATAGCAGCATGGCGACCAGATAGGGAAGTAAAAAGAGATAGGCAGGGTTGACCCGTAAGCGCTTGGCCGACCGTATGGGTGCATTAACCATTGCTGAGGTTTGAACAGCCACTGAAACCTCCCGGATAGTTATGCTCGCTCATAGTACTGGCACTAAGAGCTTGCTTTGCTCGTTTACTTAAGCGCCAGCGCAGGCTTGATATTACCTGCCTGCGCTGGCGCGGCATCTGTCAGACGTCTAGCTGCACTAAAGTCACAGCGTCACTTGGCCTTAGGGCATGGATGTCTTGACGTCATAACCTTGCTTCTGTGCCAGGTCTACGAGCGTGGACTGTACATCTTTCAAGGTATCAACAGTCGGTTTCTTCTGTTCGACGGCTGTGAGGAATGGCTTGAATCCCTGAATGAGGTCGTAGCGAACCACGTCGGTGAATTCAGGATTAACCATACCTGCGGCCTGCTTAAAGATTGGAAATGGGTTGAATGCGTAGAGCTTGTTCGAATCCAGCTTCTTCGCCCAGGCATCTGCTGCAGGGCCATAGGCCGGCATCGTACCCACAATCTGGGTGACGTCGATATCGGTGGTCATATAGACTGCGATAGAAACGGCCAGCTTCGGGTTCTGGGTGTGCTTTGACACCATCCACGCTGCACCACCCCAGTTGCCGGTGTACGCCTTGTCGTCAGACTGCCATTTGAGCGGCAGCGCTACGCCCAGGCGGCCTTCTGATACCTGGCTGGTTCCTGTCTTATAGTACGTGCCGTTGTACACGTAGTCACCGCACCAGGCCGCGCAGACCATCATGAGAATCTTGTTTTGATTGCCCAGCGCAATGTACTTGGGGTCAAATGGGCCTAGATTCGACAGGCTGCCATTGGCTACCATGTGGTCGATCATTTGCGCTACACGCACACACTTTGGATCTTCGGCGTTGATCACCACCTCAGACAGACTGAGCGGGTGCGCAACCGGGCAGCCACTGGCCCACATGTAGAATGTGGGTTCGTTATCAGCGGTTCCCAACACATAACCGGGGTGCTCCTGTGCCACTTTGTCGCCCAGTGCCTGGTATTCTTCCCAGGTTGTTGGCACCTTGTAGCCGAATTTGTCCATCTGAATCTTGTCGTAGTACAGCACGTTGGGGGCCAGGTCATTGCGGAGGCACAGCAGTTTCTTGTCTGGCGTATAGCATGGGTCCAGCGCGCCTGGGACAAACTGTTTGATGATCGCTGGATCGACCCACGGCGTCAGGTCACCAGGATAATCGTGGGCAGCGTCCGCTACGTCCATCACGATACTCGGCTCAGCGAATACCACATCGGGCCACCCACTGCCAGAGTTGTTGAAGAGCAGCACCTTCGAGGCGAACTGTCCGCGGTCCACAATTTCGTATTTCACCAGCTTTGCCTGATCAGGGTGCGTCTTGATCCACAGGTCCATCATGGGCTTGCGTGCGGCGTCAATCCACACCACAATGGGTGCCTGATCATTATATGGATTCGCGGTTGGCGCTGGCGTAGCAGTGACCACGGTTTGCTGGTTAACAATCTTGGTAGATTCGACAACCTGCGTCTCTTTGACAACCGAGGTTTCCTTGACTACAACTGTATTAACGACGACCTGAGGGGTGGCATTGCCACAAGCAGAAAGTGCAACTGCGAGTAACGCCATCGAGGCGAAACCCTTGTACATAAGGTTCTTCATGGGGTACTTCCTCGTCCATACATTGGGCCGTGAACAATCGAGACTTAGAACCACAGGTAACTCGATCGAAAAGAGGATATTACTGGGTGGACTTCACCTCCTTACTGTTTCCTTCGCTGCCTGGTTATTTGATTTGCGGCGTTTCTCCTGCTAATGCGGAATGACTCTTCACAATTAACTTTCGCTCACTCGCTCAGCTGATCTCTAGCCCTCCGCCTTCACAACAACCAGATAGCCCGATAGGCTTCTTGGGCGGCGTTTCGGCAACCGCCCAGGTTATAAGGACCAGTAAATATAATAATAATGCAACTGCAGCGAGGCAACCTGAAACGGCCAAAATACGGCCGAAAAACGGCCGGCTTAGCAGGCCTCCGTACCGTGGTCGGTGCTATGGCTGGTTCGAAATAGTCGGTCGTGCATCGCTTAGCCGTCCTAGTGCCAGGTTTACTCGCGTACTACTTCTTCCCGCATCCGACGGTGGCGAGCCGGCATCAACCCAGTTCGTCCAAGGTAGCCCACTTGTTTATGCGGGTCCTCACGACTGACCACCTAGTGCACCTGTCTCGCCACCGAACTCCCCACTTGCGCTGGGCGGCGGGGGCGCAACGACTGTCCCGGATGCGACGATGCTGTCGGACGAGACGGTCGCCGTGACGCCAGGCCAGGCTGTCAGCCTCGCACAGGGACGATGACCTTGCACCTGCCCGCGGCGGTCACCCTCGGCACCGTCCGGTTGAAGGTGCACACGCTGAAGCACTTGCAGGACGGCGAGGCGAGTCTGGCCTTCGTATTAGACATAAGCGCCACCGACCTCGCCGGGCAGGTCGTGACGCATTTCACGGCGCCGCTGACGCTCACGCTGCGGCTAGCCGACCTACTGGGGTCGCTGGACCACGCCTACGTCGCCTACTTCAACCCGCAGACGCACGTCTGGGAGGGCCTGCCCCTCACCGCGCGGGACGCCAGGGCGGGGACGGTGTCCTTCCGCACCGACCACTTCTCCACCTACGGGGGCGGCATCATCACGAGCGTCAACCAGTTCACCAGCCCGGCTGCCTGGACGCTCAAGTTCAACGACGCCTCGGTGTCCACCTTCGACGACGGCCTGTCCTGGGCCTACGATCTCAACCTACCCACCAGGCCGGGTGCGCTGAAGCGTGTCACGGACCTCAACAGGGCGGCCACCGCCTACGCCTACGACCCGCTCGGGCGGTTGATGGGCGTGGTGCGGTTAGGCGACAGCTTCACGGCCCCCACCACGGTCTACACCTACTATGACACCGGCACGGGGGTGTTCACGCTGACGGCGCCGCTGAAGATCGAGACGGCGCGGCGCACGGTGAGCGTCTGTCTCACCTGTGCGCTGGACACGCTGGCCTTCTACGATGGGCTGGGGCAACTGGTGCAGAGCCGCAGCCCGGCGGCCGATCCCGGCCAACAGGTGGTGGCGGACACACTGTACGACCCGCTGGGGTTAGTCGCGGCCCCAGACGCAAACGCAGTACGACGCGCTGGGCCGCGTGGTGCAGGGGGTCAACCCCGACGGCAGCGCGGTGCAGACGGGCTACCTGGGGGTGACCACTATCGTCACCGACGCCAATGGCCATCGCAAGGATAACGTGGCGGACGCCTACAGGCGGCTGGCGGCGGTCGAGTACAGCGGCACGAGCGTGTACACGACCACGTACGCCTATGACACACTCGGCAATCTGCGGGTGGTGACGGACGCGCTGGGCAACACCACGGTCATCACCTACGATAGCCTCAGCCGCAAGACAGGCATGACCGACCCGGATATGGGCACCTGGAT
>JAJYKL010000126.1 GCA_021788625.1 Chloroflexota bacterium | reverse complement strand
CAGGCATTAAAGGTAACGTGGAATGGTGACATGGTGGCAGACGACGGTCGAGCTCTGGCAATCGTGTGCGCTTGTCTGGGGCCAATGGGTGTGGATATGTTTACACCCCTTATACAAGTAGCAGAGGTGCCAATAGTGAGCATGGGGCAGCTGCACAAAACGCGTTCTGGAGAGTCTCTCACGTCGATTGCGTTAAGTTATGCCCGTACCATGCTTCCGGCTGACAACGCTGCTCACCTGTTACAACAGATCGTGCAACGCGTCGAAGATCCCGACTTATTATTCTAGGAGGCAGGAGACAACCATGGAAACCATGACCTCACGGGAGCGCATGATCGCCGCCATGACGAATGGCATCCCCGATCGGGTACCTGTAGCTCCGGATATCTCCAATATGATCCCGGCCAAGCTCACCGGAAAACCATTCTGGGAGATCTATTACTTTAATGAGCCACCTCTCTGGCGAGCTTACATCGACGCCGTAAAACACTTTGGCACGGATGGCTGGTTCATTTACGGAGATATGCAATTCCAGTGGCCGTTCGACTGGCGCGAAGCAATCGAAGACATCAGAAAAACTGAAGACCGCTGGACCGTGCGTTACCGGGGCCGCATTGATCAGTATCCCTACACCTATGAGAACACCTTCTATATTGCCAACCCCCCCACTACAACGGAAAAACTGTTCAAGGACATCGAGCAGGACTGGCCGTTGGTGGAGAAGATGTTTGCACCGCCAGTGGGTTATAACCCGTGGCTGATGCGCCAGCAACGTGAAGCGTTGGGTGAGTTGGGCGCGTTTGGTGTATCCATTGGTTATCCAGGCTTTCAGCATTGGTTCAGTTATTTTGACGGTGGCATCAAAGCGCTGACGTATTGGTTATATGACAAGCCGGATTACTTCGATCGCCTGGTCGAATTACAGGAAAAACAAGCTGTAACGATGATGGAGATGATCCTTACCGAAAAACCCGACTTCGTCCTGCTGGGTGCTTCAGGTACCATCACGTTGCAGTCTCCAAAACTGGCTCGCCGGTTTGGGTTACCCACCATCAAAAAGCTGACTGCCATGGCTCGTGATGAAGGTGTGCCCAGCATGTTGCATTCATGTGGTAAGGAGCGCATATTGGTTCAGTGGTGCGCAGAAGAGACGGATCTGAGGTGCATTAATCCACTGGAGATTCCTCCCATGGGCGACTGCAACCTGGCCGACCTGAAAAGCCATTTCGGCAGCAAAATCGCTTTGATGGGCAACCTGCATACCACCGAAGTGATGTTGATGGGCACACCGGCAGAAGTGCGACGCGAAAGTCTGAAAGCAATGCGGGATGCGGGACAGGGTGGCGGGTTTATCCTGTCCACAGGTGACCAGTGTGGGCGTGACACTCCGGAAGAGAACCTGTTCATGATGGTGCGCACGGTCAAAGAGTACGGGAAGTATCCACTGGACGTGCAGGCCATCGAACAGGAGCTGAAGAAGCTGGACGGAATCGCAGTCCCCTGATGCGCGGGAAACTCAAATGCCTGCACCAGCGCCTCTTGCCTATAAACCTGATCTGGATGAAGCAGCCCGGCATTGGGAAGCCTACTATGCTGGTGAGATCATTGACAGGCCGATTGTGGTGGTCACTGCGCCGCGCGATGGCATGCGATGCCCACGTCCTATCAATTATTACGAGCGTGTTCACGGCGACATCGACGATCTGATCAATCGCGCTCTTGACATTGCCAGGTCGACCTATTGGGCTGGAGATGCCGTCCCCGCTACCATGTTGAGTTTCGGTCCTGATGAAATTGCCGTCATGTGTGGTGCTTCACTCGAATGGAGCGGCGATTCAGGCGACACGAACTGGTCTGCACCTTACGTAGAGGACTGGCGTGATGCACTGCCACTTCGTGTGAATCAGCAGCATCCACTCTGGTTGCGCATGTTGGAGTACTATCGCCGCGCCGCCGATCGCATGGCTGGCAAGCTATTACTCAACTCGCCTGACCTGCATACCAACATGGACCTGTTGAGTGCCATACGTGGCCGGCAGCGCCTCTGCCTGGACCTGATCGAGCAGCCTGTCATGATCGATGCGGCCATGGATGATGCACGTGCCCTATTCCGAACCGTGTGGAATGCAGTGCGTCGTGCCGGGAAGATGGACGAGCTAGGTTACTGCAATACGATCTACTCGATGGAAGGGACGGCGTTCTTGCAGTGTGACTATGCTGCAATGATCAGCCCCGCCATGTTCCAGCGATGGGTGTTGCCTGCGCTGGAGGAGGAGGCGGGTATCGTAAAACATTGTGTGTACCACTGGGATGGGCCAAGTGCACTGGTGCACACGGAGGCGTTGATCCGGTCGCATGGTCTGCATACCCTGTCGTTTGTCCCCGGAGATGGTCACGGCACACACCTTGACTATATTGCCCTGCTCAAGCACGTGCAGGAGGGCGGCAAAGCCGTGCATGTATGGGGAACACCGGAGGAGATGAAACAGTTACACCGCGAGCTGCAGCCTGAAAAAGTAATGTATTGCACCACGGCGAGTTGCGAAGCTGAGGCTGATGCGCTCGTGACGTGGTTCGTTGAGCATAGCTGAGGGAGGCGATGGATGGACTTGAAGCACGAATTCGACGTCGAACGGGTACAGACTGACATGCAAGCCACGTCGTCTGGTGTAAAGGTCTTTACGCAGTCGTGCTACGGTCTATCGATGCACTGGGGTCTCTATTCCATCAACGGGCGCGGTGAATGGGTCTACTGGACTGAGCACATCCCGTGGGAGATGTACCGTAAGCGCATGGCCGAGTTCAACCCGGTGCGCTTCAATGCGGAAGAGTGGGCTGATATGATGCTGGAGTGCGGCATGCAGTTTCTGCTCATCACCTCCAAGCACCACGATGGTTTTTGCATGTGGGACTCAGCACTGACTGACTGGAAGATCACTAATACCCCTTTCAAACGAGACGTTCTGGCTGAACTGGCACGGGCGCTGCGTGACCGTGGACTCCGGTTGCACTTTTATTACTCGCTGCTGGATTGGACCCGCCCGGAGTACCGTAACGACTGGCCAGCTTATGTAGCCTATTACCAGGGGCAATTACGCGAGCTCCTTACAAACTACGGTGAGATTGGAGGCATTCTGTTTGACGGCTACTGGCCGCGCGCTCAGTTCCAGAGCGACGAGGTGCAGGTGTTTGCGCCGCGTGGCGCGTGGGACTTGCAGGGGACTTATAACCTGATCCACGACCTACAACCAAATGCTGTTGTCACGAATAACACGCATGTGCTGCCTCTGCCAGGAGAGGACTATCAGGTGTGGGAGCTGGACATGCCAGGCGAGAATACCATTGGCTTCAATACCACCGAGGTGGGCGACCGGCCGAAGGCGGTGTGGTGGAACCTGAACACCGGGTGGGCTTACGCGCCACGCACGCATAATGTCAAAAGTGCCGAAATCATCATATCTGCCATGCGCAAGGCACGTGCTCGAAAAGCCGTCTTCATGTTGAACGTAGGACCGCGACCGTATGGCGATCTTCACCCCGAAGAGCAGCAAGTGCTTCGCCAGATCGGATGGATCATTCGCAACCACGGGTTGTGTGATTGACGGAGTTCTTTGCCCCCACTGACGCGCCACTTCATCGCACACCCACGCATGACCTTGAATAATACATAGCAGATTGGCGATCACGAGCAGCCGTTCTATCTCCATCAGGTGGGCTGGTGCTGTAACGCAGGGATTTTGAAAGTATTCGGTTTATGTTCATGCCGGCGCCAGTTACGAGGTGTAACCTCTGGCGGGCACGTTGGTCCGTTAATCATCCAGCGCTCTATCCGGAACACCTGGCTGGATCGCCTCCACACGATCCCAACCGTAACCCTCGGGTCGTTGTTCGAGTTCGCTGGGCGAGTACACAGGCTTGGCTTTCACTTCAGTAATCGTTCGAGCGAGCTCCGATACACTAAGCGCGGTACATACTGGCAGCGCTACATTACGACATGCCCTCTTGTTGTTAGGCGACAATGGCAGGTACTGCATGTCCACCTTCGCTGTAGGACTAATGATGGCTGCACACGCGTTTATACTGGTGCAAGTGCACTGTAATGCCACGCAACGAACTTGCACCCACTTCTTACTGACACTGACCAGCTTCGTACCGTAGCATTACGTCAAACCTATCTACCAGAAGGAAAGAATCACCATGATCGAGATTGCCGAGATACTTACGCCGCAACCCTCGCCACTATGGAAGCTGGCGAAGCAGGCAGGTGTCAATCGCGCCGTTGGTGTATTGGATTACCAGGATGCCGGCTCGGGCTTGCCATGGGATTATGCGGCGCTATTGCGGTTGAAGCAGCGATATGAGGAAGGTGGGTTTGAGCTTTCTGTGATCGAAAGCACACCACCTATTACTAAAACCCAGATGAACCTGCCTGGCAAGGAGGAGCAGATTGAGTGGTTCAAAACGATGGTCGTGAACATGGGCAAGCTGGGTATTCCGGTATTGTGCTACAACTGGATGCCGATCCTGGGTGTGCCGCGCACATCGTCCAGCACGCCACTGCGTGGTGGCGCTCGGGCGATCAGTTACGACCATAAGCTGATGCGTAACGCGCCACCCGCGGGACACCTGACAGAAGGCGAGTTGTGGGCCAATCTACACAGTTTCCTGGTCGAGGTAATACCGGTAGCCGAACAGGCTGGCGTGAAGTTATCGATGCACCCCGACGATCCGCCCGTGCCAGAAATTCGTGGCATAAGGCGCATATTGCGTACGATTGAGGCATTTGACCGGCTGGTGGAGATGGTGCCCAGCGATGCCAACACCATCACCATGTGCCAGGGTAACTTTACTTTGATGACTGACGATTTACCCGCAGCGATTCATCACTTTGGGTCACGAAAGAAAATCAGTTTTGTTCATTTTCGTGATGTACAGGGCACTCCTGAGACATATGTAGAAGTGTTCCACGACGAAGGAAAAACCGATATGCTGGCATGTATGCGGGCCTATAAAGACATCAATTTTGAGGGAGTCTTAAGGCCTGACCATGTTCCCGCCATGGATGGCGACGAGCCAGCGTATGGACATTATTCGTACCGGGGAAGTTTATTCGCAATTGGCTACATCCGGGGATTGCATGAGGCGGTATTTGGGAAGTGACCTAATCCGAGATAGCCTGGTTTAGTCAGGGTTGAGCCAGATGTGGCAACTAAACAAACCGGCTGGATTAACCTTGGTACGGGTTGATCAACCTATCATCTGTACTCATCCATACGGAACCGAAATACACTCTCGTGCGTCTGATTGTTGTAAACGTGATATGGAGGTATGACGATATGAACCGTATGAAGATGATGATGGGTTTGTTGAGTGCAATCAGCATGCTAACGCTTTCGGCCTGCACATTTGGGAGTGTGCCAACAGCTTCTGCCAATACCAGCACTACTTCCTCGAATGTGCCTGCCGCGGGCGGACAACCGGTGGTTAATAGTGCTCCTGTGCAGGCAGCTCCCTTCCAGGCTGCTGCGCCGGTAGAGCGGAGAATCACCGTGGAAGGCACAGGACAAGCCTCGGGCACTCCTGATATGGCGAATATAACCATTGGTGTACAAACCCAGGCTACCAGCGCACAGCAGGCAGTGGCTGATGACAGCCAGAAAATGACAGCCCTTCTGCAGACTCTAAAGGGTCTGGGTATAGCCGATAAAGACATTCATACCACAAACTACAGTGTCTATGCGGAGCAGCAACCCGTCCCTGCTGGCAAGGAATTACCGGCCAACGGACCCATTACGTATCGTGTTAACAACCAGGTAACTATCACCGTTCGTGATGTGTCGAAGTTGGGAGAAGTGCTGGACAAAGGGGTATCGGCAGGCGCGAACACCATCTATGGTGTGAGTTTCAGTGTAGCCAATCCCAGCACACTTCAGGCGGATGCGCTGGGCACAGCGATGGCGGATGCAAAAGCACGTGCTGAGAGCCTGGCAAAGCTGGCAGGTGTAAACCTGGGTGATGTGATCAGCATCAACGTACTTTCGAGTGGAGGACCCGTGCATGTCATGAGCGCGGTTCCGATGGCTGTAGGGGACAGTGCCACACCAATCCAGCCTGGCACCCTAAGCGTGAATATGACTGTTCAGGTGGTCTACGCGATCCAATAAGGGGAAATAGCAGCAAATCGCAAAAGGAATGTGTGTATCAGGTCTGCATTCGTAGAGTAGGATTGACCGCATGAAAATCCTCCTTACTGGCTTTGAACCTTTTGGCGGCAGTAATGTCAATCCTTCTCTACAAATCGTCCGCTCCATTGCCACAAGTCCACCGATGGACATCGAATTGCAAATCGCCATGCTCCCGGTGGATCGGATAACGGGTCCCTCCACTGCAGTGGTCGCTGTTGAGTCGTTTCGCCCGGACGTGGTGCTTTGCCTGGGTCAGGCAACGGGACGCGATGCGCTTTCCATCGAGCGCGTCGCGATCAACCTGATGGACTACTCGCTGGCTGACAATGCAGGGGTTGTAGTGACAGATGAGCCGATCATCCTGAACGGGCCAGCAGCCTATTTTGTGAGCGTGCCGGTACGGAACCTGCTCTCCGCAGTGCATGCAGCCCACGTTCCAGCACGTCTTTCGACAACCGCCGGTACGTTCTTATGCAATCAGGTGTTGTACGTACTGCTTCACCATGTAGCGGTAAACACGCTGCAAACACGAGTAGGTTTCATCCATGTACCAGCGCTACCCGAGCAGGTTGTGGAGCAAACCGTGCCATCGATGAGTCTTGAGACGATGATCACTGGTGTTCGTGCAGCGCTGGAATGTCTCGCCCATTAAGGCGCTGCAGAGCCTATTTGATAGGTAACATCGGCCAGCCTAGTAGCGACCGAGCTCCAGACCATGTTGTACGAAACTTTGGTATGTATCATAGTCAACGGTGTTGGGGATGGAGTGATCGCTATGAAGTACGTAACCATAATTGCCTTTAACAATGGGAATTTTGCTCTGCAGTTCTGCGTCTATGACTTGTAGATTATTCGTATAGAGGGTTCGAACGTCGATTCCACCCATAAACGATAATCGGTCACCGTAATCGTGGTATAGCCGCAAGAGGTTCATGCCTGCCTTCACCTCGATCACCTGCAGGCAATCGATTCCCACCTCCAATAGACCAGGCACGAGAGGCTCTACATATCCACATGAGTGCAGGATTACAGGCAGTCCATGGCCCTTCGCAAAACCGATACTCAACTGGTGTGCGGGCTGAATGATCTCGCGATACATAGCGGGTGACATGAAAGGCCGGTGCTTGAAGCCCATGTCCTCGTAGTACCAGATACCATCAGGCCAACCTTCCTCAGCAAATAAAATCTCCTGCAACTCAACAGTAAGTCTGGCGAATGTTATCGCCATATCACGCACCCAGTCGGGGTCGTCAGCCATGCCAATCAGCATATACAGGTGACCGCATACGTCCTTCATAATCTCGAATACGTTCACCCCTGACCACGCAAAAAACCGATTCGCGCGCCGACAACGTTCCTTAACCGCACGGTAAGCCTTAAAGTTAATGCGTCGCCGGTCAGCCGTAAGTTTAGGTTTGATCAGGTCCTCCCAACCTTTACGGTCTTTTACTGCGAAGTCGATATGCTCAGGTGTGGAATCGTGCAGTTTGTGCGTTCGCAATAAAGCGCCGTTCCCATCACGGGTCAGCCGTGTTTCGGCCGTTTCCTCCAGCACCTGTGGAACATAGTCCAGGTCGGCCACCATGTTCAATGGCCAGCACAGGTCCAGGTCGAAGCCAAATTGATCGGCAAAGTTGACACCAGATGGAATGTTTCCCCGCGCGGTCCAGGCCGACTGCGTGTCGGACCAAAAGTGCTCGAACAACCCGATGCGGTCAACGGGCTTGCGCTTGAGTATGTTGTTCATTCGTTCGATGCTGGTAAGAGTCATGGTACCTGTAACAACCTCTCAGTTTGACGAAGTATATCGATCTGTGATGGTCCTGCTTGAGAGTTGCCTGACACTCAACAGATCCTATGCATTAACTGACTGGTGACGAGCGTTCTCGCACCTGGTTTGATGGTAATATTGCCAGCTCGATTTTAAAGTTTGGCATCAGCCAGATATCACGGAACAGGATTTGCTAGGCAAAGGGAGTATGCATCTCCACTGCCACGTTCGTTCCTGTCTGGGCAGAACGCATCGCAGCCTCAATAACTCTCATGGCGTACAGTCCTAGCGTGGCCGGTGAGCCGTTGGTCGCTTTGCCCAGGATTAGGTCCACCAGGTTCTGTGCGGGAGCCGTATTCGGAGCACGCTCCTGACGTGGTGGCTCTGGGTATGTAGTTTCGTTGGCATTACGATCATGGAATTCCAGGTGGCCATGGATGAGGTCCAGTCGTGCAGCACCCTGGTCGCCAAAGGCATGCAAGTCAAAGCGTTGATCGCGAGGCATGGGCAGGCCATGACTGCTCAGTGATACAAGAGCTCCGTTGGCGAGTTTGATGCTCAGGACGTCGAAGACATCTACTGCGGTGCCCGCGTTGTCAAAGCGTGCGAAGACCTCAACCGGATCCGACTGAATGACAAAACCCAGCATGGCTGCGGCATGAGATACCTGAGTATAGATTTGTCCGCCGCCTGCCACGACAGGGTCGCTGTACGAGCTCAAACTGGGCATGCGGTAAGGTATCTGCTCAGGGTGCTTCTCTTTGTCGATATGGAATGCCACGTCGAGCGATTGTCCGGCGTACAGGCCAGCCACGTTATTGGTAAACACCATCGTGACGATTTTGATATGGCCCAGCGCACCCGACGCGACCAGTTTCCTTGCCTCAATCGCAACGGGGTTGTAATGCCAGGGGCAACTGATTACAAAATGCAGGTGTTTTTGTTCTGCCAAGTCCACCAATTCCTGGGCCTGGGCCACTGTGATGGTCATCGGTTTTTCGAGCACGACATGCTTACCAGCCAATAAAGCAGCTTTTGCGTGATCATAATGCACATTCGGAGTAGTGCTGATGGCTACGGCTTCCAGATCAGGGATGGCCAGTACCTCGTCCACTGTGGTACAGGCCTGCGGTACACCGAAGTCATCGGCGATCTTGCGGGCTTTTTCCATCGTACGTGCCTGTACAGCAACTAATTCAGCTTGCGGATGTTTCTTGAACGCAGGGATATGTGCATTCGTGCCCCACCATCCCGCACCAATCACGGCAACTTTTACGGTCCTCATAGATTGCTCCTTCATGACTATCTCCTGAACCTGCCGTATTGTACGAGTGACGGCAAACTACGCGAAGCCGACAAGATACAGCTCTTGCAGCTCCCTCATTTACGATGTCATTCATTTCTGATGGAGTGAACGCTCGATTGGTTAAGCCATTCACCTAAAAAGAAATACTTACAAGGAGACAGGCGTGACGCAGACCGTTCGTAGTGCTCTGGCCTGGTTGCATGGAGCAGAGTACCCGTGAGGCTTGCTCGACGTGTCCTGGAAGAACCAGTTACAAAACCACGCTCCCGCAACTTCACAAGCCTACGGGTCATACCTTAACGGGCCTTTTGGTGTTCGAGGCATGTAGCGACGGGCGGTGAGGGTTGGAATTGCAGATGGAATTGGTGAATTGGGCGTGTAATCACGGGCTGCGTGTACTGTTTCCCACAGATATCCAGACCAGTGTGTGTCAGGCCGACACTGCATTTGACGCTAACGAGCGCACAATCAGCCAACCTGACAGTCACAACCGGTGCGAACCACAATTAGGCACCTACCTGCATGCGTCGTTTGTTGCCGTGCAGGATGCGAACCATGACCTGGCAGTTTGCATAGCCGGCACGCATGAGCACGAAGTGATTGATGAGGCACACCGCACCATCGCTATAACTTTGCTCCGTGCATTCGGACGCGGAGCAGGGCATCCACACGAGTATGTGGATAACCAGAGATAGGTCCGCATACATGCCGCTTGGGCCTCAAGCCTTACGCCAGCACCTTAGTGTTAGCTGGAGTGATGCAGCGGTTGCACGAATTTAGCGTGTCGCCGATTACCACAGAGACTGGGCGACGTAACGGACCGATTAATCCACGATTGAGCCTGCTATGCCA
>JAJYKL010000125.1 GCA_021788625.1 Chloroflexota bacterium | reverse complement strand
GTTAACTCCACATGACTGTGCAAGATGGCTCAAAACCCATCCTCAGCCTGTATGCTCAATTCACTATCCTTCTACCCGTTCCGCGCGGTGCAACCACTTTTCCATCCACAAAGCTGAGCCGACCACGCACATACACCTGTTTCACGGCTCCGCGCACGTGCTGCCCAGCATAAGGCGACCAGCCGCACTTGGTATAGAGTGGTCTCTCACCGATCACCCACTCGTCATTCGGGTCGACCAGGGTAAGATCGGCGTCGAAACCAGGCGCTATTCTACCTTTCTTGCGGATTCCATAGGTCGTGGCCGGCCCTTCACAACACAGGCGTGCCACCTCGGGCAACATCAGGCGCCGTTCATGCGCAGCGGTTAGCAGTAGTGGCAGCATGGTTTCCAGCCCTGGCACTCCACTGGGAGGCGCCAGGCCGTACTTTTCCTCCAGTGTATGAGGCGCATGATCGGTGGCGATGCAATCGGCCACATCCAAATGAGCCCAGAGTGTTTCCACGTCGGTCTTTTCGCGCAGAGGCGGATTCATCTGGTAGAGCGACCCGGGCTGCAAAGCGTATGGGGCGTGTGATGCGCCTGTTTCGTATTCGTGCGTGAGGTACAGGTAATGTGGCGCGAATTCACATGTCACGGGCACACCACGTCGCTTGGCGTCAGAGATGATTTCCACCTCACGCTGGCTGGACACGTGGCAAATGTGTACTCTGCGCCCCACTTTCCCGGCCATGGCCACCGCGCGTGCCACTTCCACTTCTGCTGCAATAACCGGACGGCGCTCACCACGCGCTCCGAAGTAACGCACAGCCGGCTCATGCTCTGCGTGTACGGCGATTACCCGCTCGTGGGGGTACCACAGAAAGTGCTCATATTGCGCGCCGAAATCCTCCACCAGCAGATCACCTGTGCTGGAGCCCATGTACATCTTGAGGCCACATTCGCGGAGCGAGGGGTCTTCCAACTTCAGGCGTTGGTTCGAGCTCGATGCACCCAGGAAGAGACCGAAGTCGCACACGGCGTTCTGCCCAGCCAGGTCCAGAGCCATATCCAACGTAGCCCGGTTCACAAGGGTGGGTGAGGTATTCGGCATGGCCAGAATGGACGTTATCCCGCCGGCTAACGCGGCACATGTGCCTGTATAAAAGTCCTCTTTGTGTTCCCCGCCTGGCTGGCGCATGTGTGTGTGTACATCAATAAGCCCGGGAAATGCTAACAGACCACTGGCATCAACTACGTCTTGACTTCCTTCGCTCGATGTCGACAAATGGTTCATCCTCGAATGGCGTTCGATGGACACGAACTGCTCGCCTTCGATCACGATATCCGCTTGCTGCATGCCAGTGGGAGCGATCACCGTGGCGTTCGATATGACCATGAGTCAGGCAATTCTACTTCGAAAGCGATCATAGAAATCCACTTAGGGATTGTGATATTTAGCACAAACAGTTGTATAATTTGTGAAATTTAGCACTAATAGTTGGATTGACATTGCAGCCATACCAACGAGGTGCCAGTTGGTTGATCAGATCCGATAGGTGAGAGCGTTTCGTTCTCAATTCGTTCTGTGGACGGTGCCACGATGTACCATAGTCCTACTTACCAGGAACGTATTGAAATACTCCGTTTGACCAAAGCTGAGCACACTGACCGTAAACTCAAGGCGACGGGTTACTTCAATGTAGATGATGACGGCCGCATCCCATGGCCGGAACCCATTCCTTTTCAGACGAAATCCAACCACCCCTCCGGTGGTTGCTATGGGTCCAGAGCAATAGGCGAAAACTTTCGCGCATTCCTGGATGTGCATCCTGTTTATATCCATCCCATGAGTGCCCTGGCAGGTGCATGGATTACCTATCCCCCTGGTGTCGGGGGATGGCGACCGGAAGATCGGCCTACTCATCTGCGTCCACTACATCAGAAATACAACCTGGCGCCTGGAGTCATGGCGATGAACCACCTGGGTCCAGACGTTCAGATCGGGCTAGATCTGGGTTGGGGCGGCATATTACATAAGATCCGCGAGTTCCGACTGTTGAATCAGCCCCCTTCGGGCTCGGAAATGGCCGATTTCTACGACGGCGAAGAAAGCCTGGTGCTGGGTGTGCAGTCGTGGATTGCCAGGCATGTCACTCTGGCTCGCGAGATGGCTGCCACGGAGAACGACCCTGTTCTCCGAGATAACCTGCTTGAGATCGCTGATGTGAATGAATGGTTGGTATGGAATCCGCCGCATACTTTACGCGAAGCCTGCCAATTCCTGGCCTGGTTCCAATGCGTTGACCGGATGTGGGGCCGTGGTGGGGCACTGGGTCAGCTCGACGAATTGTTACGCCCCTTCTACGAGTCGGATAAAGTGATTGGCCACATCTCGGATGACGAGGAGGTGGTGTGGTACATTGCCAGCCTCTTCTTCAACGATACGCACTACTCGCAAATTGGTGGTCCCAGCCCCGATGGCGAAAACGATTTAACCAGTCGTATGTCATTTCTGATCCTGGAGGCGATGCACCGGCTAAAGATTCCCTCGAACATCGCCGTGCGCGTACACGACAGGCTGGACCCTGCGCTCCTTCACCTGGCTGTAAAGTACCTGTTCGAGGATGGTACGGGCGCCAGCTACTCCTGCTCGGGTGGGCTGGATCGAGGTTATGCGCGAAACGGTATTCCCCTACCACTGGCTCGTCAGCGTGCTAAAGTGGGTTGCAACTGGACTTGCCTGCCAGGTGTCGAGTACCCCATTCAGGACTGCACGCGTCAGTGCCTGAGTAAACCGTTCATGCTGGCCTTCGAGGAGATGCTAACTGACCCCCTTTCCGACCGCACGATGGACGAACTGTGGGATCGCTATGTACAACACCTGAGTATTTCCGTGGACGTGATGAAGCAGGGTTTCGACTGGCATTTGCAGCACAAGGCGTGCAACAGCCCCGAAATGGTATTGAACCTGTTCTGCCATGGAACCCTCGAACGCGGCCTGGATGCGTCCGCGGGCGGCGTGGATGTCTACTTCTTAACGGTCGATGGCGTCGGCCTGGCGACGGTGGCTGATTCGTTCGCAGCTGTGGAACAGCGTGTAGTGAACGAGCATCGATTGACATGGGACGAACTCGCTTATTGGCTCAAGCATGACTTCGGCCGCGGTGAGACCGATCCCGAACAGATTCACAATGGCGAGAAAGTGCGTCTGATGTTGAAGTCCATCCCACGCTTTGGTACGGGCAACTCGCGAGCCGACTGGTGGGCCAGCCGCATCGCTGCCGAATATGTCCACCTCGTGCGCGACTACCCCACCGCTCTGGGCTACACCGTCATCCCAGGCCTGTTCTCACATGGTGATGTGCTGAAGGTCGGTGCCAAATTGGGTGCAACGCCCAATGGCCGCCATGCTGGTGAAGCCATCTCTCACAGCGTGGATCCCGATCCCGGCTTTATGCCGGGTGGTGGCAGCGCTCCGACAGCCAAGGCCAATGCCGTAGCGGTAGCCCAACCCGGCTGGGGAAACTCCGCACCCCTGCAGATCGACTTCGACCGCCACCTGGCCTACGAATACGGCGGGCTCGAGGCTGTTGAGAACATGATCAAGGTTCACAACGCGCAAGGCGGCACACTGGTCAACATCAACGTGATCTCCAAGGAGCAGTTGCTGGAAGCGCATGCCGACCCCGACAAGTATCCTGATCTGGTGGTGCGCGTCACGGGCTATAGCGCTTACTTCCGAATGCTTTCACCCGAATATCGCCAGCAGGTGGTTGATCGCGTTCTCGCCGAAGAGTGACTGTCTGGACTGGATGCCCGACGCCCGATCGATGGGGGTTGCCAGCCCTAATTACGCGGATCGATTTTGTATGCACCCGTTAACGCGTACCATCGTATTCGCACCAGCTCACCAAACGCCTTCAGACTATCCTGCATTGGACGGATCTTGGAATCATCGGCGTATGACCAGGTCAACGAAATCTCTACCACACGGTATTTCATCCGGCGAGCCAGGTAAAGCATCTCCACGTCGGCGGCGGCGGCGATACTGGCCGTCGTCAAAGACTGCGCTGGCGAGTTGTATAACAGCGTGTGCTCCAGCAAGCGTTGCGCTACTGGTGTGCGGTATGCTTTAAAGCCGCACTGGGTATCGATAAAACCTCGCACCACGATCAGGCTCACCAGAATCCGCCAGACATGGCTCATCAGTAACCGGTACCATGGAGCGCCGGGGCGCCCCGCGCGCGATCCGATGGCGACATCGAACCCGCTTTGTAGCGCGTCCACAAGCTTCTTGAACTCCTCCGGTGGAGTGGAAAGGTCAGCGTCGGCATGCAGCACATATTGTCCCCGTGCCTGCAACAGGCCTGTGCGCACCGTGTACGCTTTGCCACTATGGGGGTTTTCCACCAGTCGCAGATTGGGTTGACCAGCCATGGCGTTTCGCACAATCTGGCGTGTGCTGTCGCGGCTACCGTCGTCGACGACAATCAGTTCACATACATAGCCGGAGTGTTCCGTAAATCGGATCAGACGTTCCAGCGTGTTGGGGAGTCGCTTTTCCTCGTTAAAAGCCGGGACAATAATAGACAGCGTTGGTTGCGCTGGCTGCTGTTGGGATTCGGTATTATTCATGAGTTGTGTCGAACGGGCGTCAATGCCGTGCTCGGTTTATTGGCGGCCATTGTAGTGCAATCATCCAATTGATTGGAGGCTGGTGCATGGAACAATCGGTCGAGCAAATTCGTACCAAAGGACAACGCTTTCGCGATACACTCCTGCTCCGTGGTTCAGGCGAGGTTCCTCTGTGGGGTGGCTTCTCGATGGCCACCTGGATTCGTTACGGTAATTCCTTGCACGACCTGTTGGATCGCTACCCGGATGTCCAGTTCGACCGCATTCCGCGCGGCGTAGACCCCCGCACGTTGGTGGGTCCCGCTAACCGGGAGGACGAGATCTACATCGACAACTGGGGTTGCGAATGGCGCTGCATTCGTGAAGGAATGGAAGGCCAGATCTCAATGCACCCATTAGCTGATCTCCGGCACCTGCGTCATTACAAGGCGCCTGATCCCCTTGTCTATACCGAGCGTGGTGAGCACGATTGGGGTGCCTTCGTGCGCTCCTGTCAGACCCTCCGCGCACGAGGCGATGTAGTGATCATTCCAGGCGAGAGATTCTTCGAACGAGTGCATTTCCTGCGTGGCATGGCGGATGCGCTAGCCGATATGGCTCTGCAGACTCCAGAGATGGACGAGATTGTTGGTTTGATCCTCGACTATAACCTGGCATACCTCCGCCAGGCACTACTTCTGGGCTCCCCCGTCGACGTCGTGAGCTTCGGTGATGACTGGGGCGCGCAAAACCACTGCCTGATCAGTCCGGCCACGTTCCGGCGCTATTTCAAGCCAGGCTACGCCAAAATGTATGCGTTGTGCAGGCAATACGGAGCGCTGGCCACTCAACATTCCGATGGCTATACCGTCGACCTGTGGGACGAGTTTCTGGAAGCAGGCCTGACAGCATTTAATATGCAGGTGAACTGTGTCGGGATTGATACCATCGAGCGGCGACTCAAAGGTCGCATGTGCCTGATCGCCGACGTGGATCGCCAGGGTGTGGTGCCATTCGGCTCGCCTGCGGAAGTTCACAATCACATAGCTGAGATTGTTATGCGCCTGGGTTCGGCACACGGTGGCCTGGTATTGCGGGTAGATATCTATCCCGATGTACCACTCGCCAATATCGAGGCTGTCCTTTCAGCTATCTCGGAGTACCAGAATTACTGGGTGGGAAGGTAACGCTCCACCAGCCCCGTCCCAGCGCCTGCACTTAATATCAACTCGACTCAACGAAGGCCACATCGAACCGTTCATCAGTCCGTGTTGGCCTTCGTTGTTCCATGACGTTCAGATAGAGCCTATGCGCGGGCTCCCCTACTTGGCTGGATTCAGACTGATGACGTAGGCAATCACGTCGGCTATCTGCTGAGGCGTCAATTTTTTGGTGTCCCCAAAAGCCGGCATCTTGTTGGACGGGTTGGGGCCATCGGGCGTGGAACCATGCTCCACGAACAGGTCCACATTGTGCGCGAACACCTTGGGGTCTTTATTGGCAATCGTGTCGTCAATCGGGTTCAACGGCGGAATGGTCCCATCTGATGAACCGGGGTTGGAGACGCCTCCCTTGCCCTCCGGGCCGTGGCACCTCTGGCATGTACTCGTAAAGACCTGCTCACCCGCTTTGGCGTCTCCGGTCAGGTTCAAAGCCGGTCCTGGTCCACCCGGATTGGATGGCCTGGCAGGCGCCGCAGTAGCTGCCGGAGTGTTGGCAGGCACCGGCGTCGCTGTCGCCGCTGGTGCGGCTGCGCCGCAAGCTGCCAGTACAATCATTGCAGCCCCTGCGCACACAGTTGATATCACACGAACACGTCTATTCATTTCTTCCTCCTATGGCAACGCTCCTCCTGTGGAGCGCCGCAACGTGTCTTCGGACGTGCCGCTCGGGCCCGCCGGACACTACTTATTCAGGCTGATGATGTACGCTATGACGTCGGCGATCTGTTGCGGAGTGAGTTTCTTATCGTCACCCCACGCCGGCATGCTCTGTTGGGGATTCGGACCATCAGGCGTCGAACCGTGCTCGACGAACAAGTCCACGTTATAGGCAAACACTTTGGTGTCTTTGTTGGCGATGGTATCGTCTATGGGATTTAAAGGAGGGATGGTCCCATCAGACGAACCCGGGTTGGTAACCCCGCCCTTGCCTTCGTGGCCGTGACAGGTCTGACAGTTACTGGTATACACCTGTGCGCCGGCGCTCAGATCGCCTGTCAGGCTCAGGGCGGCTCCCGGCCCGCCTGCATTAGATGGGCGAGCCACCTGCTCCGTCGCTGTAACCGTACCGGCGCTGGTGGATGGAGGTGCCGCCGTAGCAGTTGCCACAACTGTCGTGGCTGACGGGGTTGATTGTAGAGCGGGCGTGGATGTCAGCAAGGCGGTTTGGGTCACCGTCCTGGAACGCCAGAGATCAAACAGCGCCAGCACGTCATTGATCTGTTCGGGTGACAAAACCGTACCCCATGTCGGCATCCCTTGAGCAGGTCGTCCGTCCATGATGACCTGGCGATACCAGGAGTCGTTGAATTGCTGAAGTTTGGCCGGATCATTCAGCGCGGGTGCGCGATCGGTGCCCTTCCCCTCCGGACCATGACAAACGATGCAGGTGCCATTGAAAATAGCAGCGCCCTGGTTCGCATCCCCAGGACGCACCGTCACAGTCACGTCAGGAGCGTTTGCCTGCCACGATCGGATGAAGGCAACCAGGTTGCGCACGTCTTCGTCGGTCATGGGTCCACCATGAGACTGGTTCCAGGCTGGCATCCGGGTATTCGGCACGCCAGAACTCACAATGCTGAAAATCGTGTCGTCATCCGTTTTACTGAGGAACTCTTTATTGTTGAGCGATGGTGCAATATCCGACCCTTCGCCCTTTTCTCCGTGGCAGGTGACACAGTTATTGGCAAAGAGGGTTTGCCCGGTATCCACAGCGGCCTTCTGGTTGCGTGCCTCGTCAGCACTGATGCGAGCTGGCTCGCGCACCAGATATACCTGGAACAGTACCAGGATAGCGACCGACAACCCGGCAGCCACAGCAGCGTAAGGTACGTAATTCTCGTTGGAATTCATGGGTGCTCCTTAAACGTGCGTAGCTTGCGATGGTTCAAACTTGTCTCGGCTGATGGCCTGGCTGGTATCAACAATCAGCTTCCCATCAACGACTTGAATAGGGAAGAGATCCATCGGGCGGGGTGCGGGACCAGCCAACACTTCACCACGCCGGTTAAAGATGGATCCATGGCAGGGGCATTGGAATTGCTTCTTGGCACTCACATAAGGAACCGTACAGCCCAGGTGAGTGCAGCGCTGCCATAGCGCCAGGAAGCTGCCATCTTCAAGCCGCGAGATATAGAAGTGACCGGCCTGGATATAGCTCACCGACCCCGGCTTGAACTCTTTTGCCAGCCCTGCAGTGATTTTGCCGCCAAACCCGCCCACGACCGGTTGCGGTTTGAGGTAGTTGTACAACGCGACACTAAACTGGCCCACCAGAGCCACGGTAGATGCGCCCCAAACCACTCCCAATAGATGACGTCGTGTAAACCGATACGGATCACCGCGCAGCTCGTGGCTCGATCCATGCAGTTTATTAATCATCGTGTACCTCCGCTAGCGAATCTCATGGTGATGGCCTGAACTTGGCTCAGCTAAAGCCCATTCAACGGGTTGTATCCATTGGGCATCTGCCAGGGCAGGTACATTTTGAAACCGGGTCCACGCAGGAAGAATCCGCTCAGTGTAAAGATCACAGCCGACACGATCATGACGGTAAACAGTGCGATCAACACCTCCCTGGGGGTAGCCTTGCGCCTCGACAGCACAAGCGCTGGCACGGCGACGATGACAGCAATGATCGCCAAAGGCAACAGCCCTTGAGCCACCCACTCTGGCGTTTTGTTTCTTAATAACTCGCGCAAGCTGAAGGCGTTATCCAACAGGATGTAGGCCGGCATCAAGACAGCGGTGTAGAGCGCTGTCCAGCCTGCGATACGCCGTCCACGCAATGAGGTAAACCAGACTCCCACACCGTCACGTGACCGATCCACGTAGGGCAGCACCGCAAGAAAGAGCACCAGAGCCGTTGGGATCAGCACGCCCGCCACGGTGGGATGCATATGTTCCAGCAGCTCCTGTAAGCCAACAAAATACCAGGGAGCTTTGGCGGGGTCGGTGGTGACGAGTGGATTGGCGATTGCCTCCAGAGGTGCCTGTTTCAACAGAGAGAACAAAAATACAGCCAAAGTCACGCCCAGGACGAGGATAATCTCAATCAGCAGCACGACCGGAAACGAAAACACCGATCCGTCAGGACCTTTGCCAACCATTGGCCCATCGCCGCGCATCAATTCGACGAGAGCATAAGTTTTATTCGTTTGTTTCGGGAAGATTTCGTCTGTAGTGTTCACCAGGTTTGTAGTTGACATGCTCCACTCCGCTGTGTTATTTCCCACTGGACTGCCAGACTTTCGCTGGCATCACGATTTTTCCGAAGTTTTTTGCATGCCTCCGACGTGTTCGTCAGCCGGAACTTCGCCGGCGGGGGTTACTGAATCATTCACAGCCAGGCCACCATCTTTTCGTACACGCCAGAGGTGGATGGAAATGCCGAGCACCAGGAGGGTTGGGATAAGAGCCACATGCAGCGTGTAAAAGCGGATCAGTGCATCCTGGCCCACTTCCGGTCCGCCCAGTAAAATACCTCGCACAGCGTTTCCGATGAGTGGTGCATAACCGGCGATGTTTGTGCCCACTGTAATGGCCCAATACGAAAGTTGGTCCCATGGCAGCAGATAACCGGTGAAACTGGCCCCCAGCGTTAGGAGTAATAAGCCTACCCCTACCAGCCAGTTGAACTCGCGTGGCGATTTATATGCTCCCGTATAGAACACGCGTATCAGATGCAGTATCGCCACCAGCACCATCAGGTGGGCAGACCAGCGGTGCATATTGCGGGTGAACTGCCCCAGAGGCACCGATACCTCGATATTGCGCAGGGCAGGATAGGCGCGTTCCACCGACGGCACATAGTAAAACATCAGCAGCACACCGGTAAACACCAGCACCCCGAAAAGGACGACGGCGATGACGCCCAACCCAAACGTATAAGACCAGTGCAAACTTCGGCGGTTTACCTTCACCGGGTGCAGGTGCAGGAAGATATTACTGGTCATGACCAGTGAACGATCCAGTGGGTTGTCGGGCCAGCCATGACGGAAGAACGAGCGCCAGACGCGCGATTGTGTGATGAACTCCCAACGACTGCCGTTCTGGTGCGTTTGCACGCTCATATAACCTCCACGAATTGCACTTCCTCGGTGAAGCGAAACGCTTCCATCTGTACGGCTTCAGTGGGGCAGCGCGCAGCGCACAGGCCGCAACGTATGCAGACTGTTGGGTCGAGCAGCATGGCCGTCGCAGGCCTTCCTTCTGCCTTGGACTGCTCAATCACAGTCGCCACATTCTCATTACCGGTCAGTTCAGAAATCTTCACCAGCTTCAGGCAGCTCATGGGGCACACATCCACGCAGCCGTTGCACAGGATGCAGCTCCCGCCATCGAAAATCGGGTTC
>JAJYKL010000024.1 GCA_021788625.1 Chloroflexota bacterium | reverse complement strand
TTCCGATCTTGGTGGACGTGGACCCGGCGGATTGCACGCTGAACTTAAGCGACTTCGAGCGTTACCTAAACGGCCGCACGCGCCTGGTGGCGGTAGGCTACGCCTCGAACGCGACGGGCACGATCAACCCGCTGAAGAAGATTCTCTCGATGGCCCACGCGGCGGGCGCACTCACCTACGTCGACGCGGTGCACTACGCCCCGCACGGGCCCATCGACGTGCAGGACCTGGGGACCGACTTCCTGGTTTGCTCGCCGTACAAGTTTTTCGCCCCGCACCTGGGCACGCTCTACGGCCGACGGGAGCTGCTGGAGGCGCTGCCCGCCTACAAGGTGCGCCCGGCTGATAGCGCGCTGCCCAGCAAGTTCGAGACGGGCACGCAGAGCCACGAATCCATGGCCGGCCTGGTCGGCACGATGCAGTACCTGGAGTGGCTGGGCCAGGCTTATGGTGACAGCCAGGGCAACTCTTTCCGCTCGGCCCGCTCGGCCACGCTGCACGCCGCCATGCGTGCAATCCACGCCTACGAAGGCGAACTCAAGGCGCGCATGCTGGACGGGCTGCTGTCGCTCAAGCGGGCGAGGCTGTACGGCATCGCCGACCCGCAGCGGCTGGACGAGCGTGTTGGCACCTTCGTCATCCGCGTGGACGGCCAGCACCCCGACGACACCGCGCGTTACCTGGCCAGCCGGGGTATCTGCGTGTGGTCGGGCAACTACTATGCCCTGAACCTCTCGGAGCGGCTGGGCGTGGAAGGGACGGGCGGCATGCTGCGTATCGGCCTGGCGCACTACAACACCAGCGACGAGGTGGATCGCCTGCTGACTGACATGCACGAGGTAGCCGGGTAAGCCGTCTGTCGTACCGTGGAGCGACGGATGACGGACGACGGACGACCGTAGACCGTAGACCGCCGACCGCGGACCGCTAGTCGCCGACCAAGGACCCTAGACCAAGGACCACTGGTTCGATCCTTCGACAAGCTCAGGACTCACCCAGAAAATAGGATTGGGGTGGAAGAAACCCGGTTTCTAGGTCGCCGAGCCCAAGCAGTGACCCTGACCTGAGAAACCGGGTTTCTGGAGCCGGGTGCCATCGTCCGTTATGCGCGGGAGACAAAATGAAATGCGTCTCCCGCGTCACCTGTCACCTTGTCTCCTGCTCACTTTTTAGGCGGGGCGAAAGATGGTTCGGCGGGATGGTGGAGGGACGGATGCGCCTGCGACGTCATTAGCCGGCGCGTTCCCACGTGACGGCCAGGTCGTAACCGCGCGCCATTAACTCGCGGGTGATCGTCTCAACCTCGGGCGGCGCCGGGCGGCCGGCCGGCCACATCAGCACCGCTACCTTGCGCGCCTGTGGGGGGATGCCTTTCAAGCCACCCTGTGGGTGGGAGAGTGTGTCGGCGAGTACTCGAGGTGTGATGAGCTGACCCTCGGCGGTGCCGGCGAGCGCGGCGATGCGCTCCGGGCGGTGCGCCACACGACCGTCCAGCGGCCGGCCCAGTGCCTGCAGGTTCGCCAGCACGCACACGACCGTCGCGCACGGCGGGATGACCGGCTCGTTTTCGGCCGGCGCCTTCAGCCACAACCCGCGCGCGCCGTCGGCCTCCACGACAATGGTGATTGGAGATTGGAGACTTGAGATTGAAGATTGAGGGCTGGTGAAGGCGGAATGCATCTCGCAGACTTGCTGGCTGGTGAGGCCTTTTAGCTTGGTATGCACCACCGGCATGGCAGACTCGGGCAGCGGCGTGTCGTCGGGGTCGCCGGCGATGCCAGCCGCGACGCAGGCTGTGCGCCAATCAGGCGGCCAGGAGAGCGGCACCTCGGAGGTGCCGCTCTCCTGGCCGCTCAGCACGAGCACGTCGAAGGCGCCCGGCGCGGGTTGGCGAATGTGCGTGGTGGTGGTGAACACGACGCGTCCATCCTGCGCCAGTCGCTGCACCAGCATCCAGCACAGCGCCGTCTTCCCGCCGGCCCCAACCACCGCCACGCAATCGCCGGGAACGATCCCGAGCGTGATACCGATCGACATATCGTGCAGACTCACATAGTTCTCAATCCAACGATATACCCGCTTATAATGACCAATGGGTGTCGTCATGTCGACAGTGGTGATTGAACAAGCCAAAATTCAGTTAACGGTCGAGCAGCTAATTGATGCGATACGTCAACTGCCGCCTGCCGAACAGGAGCTAGTGCGCCGTGCTATAGACGACACCAACTGGCAGGATCATTTCCGGTCTATTCTGGATGAAATCGACCGGCGGGTAGCTGCTACACCCATCTCCGAAGACGAGATACATCGCGAAGTCGAGGCTGCCCGTGACGACCAGTACCACCAAAGCAATCCTTGACACCAACGTACTCGTCAGTGGACCACTAGGTAGTACATTATCGCGGGACATCGACTCACGCATGCAGCATACCCTCCTGGAGAGCTTTATCGCCCATGCCGAATTCACGGTGCCTTCGGATGAGGTAAACCTCTGCCGTGACCGCAAGGACAACATTTTTCTCAGTGCTGCAGCGTCGGGCCGAGTGAACTAGCTTGTGACTCGTGACAAGGAATTCCTTGACGACGCATCGCTAAGGGACACTATGAGCGAGCAATATCAAGTTACCGTTCTCACACCGGATGAGTTTATGAAACTGCTGAGATGAATAACAATGCCAACATTATTTGTCGGTGAGCGCATCGGCAAGTTGGGGAACTTAGCCATCGGATGCTCTGCCGCGGTATATGAGGGTGGTAACCAACACAAGCGGATTTTGCTTATCCGCCGTGCCGATGATGATAAGTGGGCTGTACCTGGCGGATATATGGAACCCGGAGAGAGCACTACGGAAGCCTGTGCACGCGGGGTGCTGGAAGAGACCGGATTAACCGTGCGTACTACGAGGCTGATCAGCACCTACACCGACCCGAACAGGTTGCTGGTATATCCCGACGGCAATCGTTGGCAGCTTGTTGTGCTTCACTTTGAGGCGGAACCAGTTGATGGCGAACTTGTTCTTGGTGATGAGACATCCGAAGTGGGGTTCTTTTCACACGAAGATATAACACCGCTGCCAATGGGCGCCTTTGATCGATTGCGCGTCGAGGATGCATTTGCTGCCAAACAATCCACGATTATCCGCGATACTTTTTCTACATAATCCCTGCAGGGAGGCCTTGATTCCCCGGTCAAGGCTTCCCCGCGTCTTTGCGGTGCAATCGTAAATCCTCTATCTACAACTCTCTGTGGTCGATAGCTAGATGACATCCAGGTAATTACGGTCCGGCAGGGCCGGGAAGACCGCGTGCGGCTCGGACTGATACCAGAAGGCCGTGGACGAGATGTCGTCCTGCAGCGGCAGGTACGGCCCCCGCACGCGCCACCCGAGCGCGTGGATCGTGACGCGCAGGTCCTGCTCGAAGCGGACGGGGTCCATGATGTGCCAGCGATACAGGCCGAAGCGCTGCTGGCTCTGATACAGCCCGTCGGGCTTGATCACCTGCGGCAGGCCGGTGTAGGGACCGGTGAAAACGCCGTACTCGCCGCGTGGGTGCTCAAAATTCCAAGCCCCCCCAAAGTAGTCCTCCGTGCCGGTGCCGCAGATGGTGGGGAACTCCTGGTCGCCATCCATATAGAACTTCATCTCACCCTCGCCCCACCAGCCGTTGTTGTTCACGCCCCAGGCCAGATAGGTGCCCACATAGTGCCCCTGCCCTTTCACGCCGTCCAACAGCGTGTGTACCGTCTTGTAGGGTAGCGGATTTGAGCGCCGCCACTGGGCGTGGAGGTAGGCTGCGTCGTCGGGCACGTCAGTAAGCGTGTAATTCACCTGATAGTAGACCGTCACCGGCTCGTCGTGGCGGTTCTCCAGTGTGATGCGCGCAGACTTGCGGAAGGGCATCTCCCAGTAGGAGTTGAAACCGCCAGCCGGGTTCACGGCCACCGCCAGCGAGCGTACGTTGCAGCGCGTGAGCCAGCCGTTACAGAAGAAATCGCCCACCGGCACCTCCACGGAGGGAGTCTCTTCGCCGTCCCAGTAGATGCGTAGTATGACCCGCCTCCAGAAGTCGGGGAAGATCGTCAGCCAGACCTGTTGGATCGCCCCGCTGCCGGTGATGTCAGCCATGGTGAAGGTGGTATGGGCTGCGATGTTCACGCTGGGCGAGACCTTCCAGCCCTGGCCCAGCTCGCGTGCCACGTTCGCTCCGGTGCCCTCGGTGGCCATACCGGCCTTCCCCTTCTCGCCGGTGAAGTTCTCCGCACTGATGGAACGCGTCTTCGCGTGTGACAGGCGCGACAAATTACCCAGGTTCAGATGCAGACCGTTATATTGTTCGGACATGGTTTCTCCTTTTTTACGACCGATGACGGATGACAGACGACCAACGACTGCGGACTGCAGACTGCTGGTTAAGTGCCCATGCTGTACCTGTCATTCCTCGGCTTCGCCTTCGGAATGACTGTTCCCTGGTCCTGGGCCTTGGTCGCACCCATCATCCGTCCTGCGTCTACCGTCTGATTCGCGTGACAGGCTGTAGCGCATCGATCCGCGCCATAAGGCTGTCCACCACCGGATTGTATTGTGCTACCAGTTCCGGCAGCGGCCAAATGCGCAGGTTGCTGTCGAGCAGTTGCCCGGCTGCGCGCGCGACGCCGCTCATCAGGGTAATGGTGAACTCCAGGTCGTCGTGCGTACGCTCGCACACGGAGGCGCGAAAGTCCTGCATCAGCCTGGCCGCCGCCAAGGCCTGCTCGGCCATGTCGCGCGGGCCGTCACACAGTTGCTGGTACCCTCGTAGCGCCTGACCGCTCTCGCGCCGACGCACGAGCTCACCGATGGCGCTGGCGTCCTGGTCGGCCAGCGCCAGGAAACGCGCCCGGATGTCGGTCAGCCGCAGTTGCATCTGCCGTGCGGCTTCCGCGGCTTCACCGGAAGCGCCCACGGCCAGGGTGCCGTTGGCCGTGGCCTGTCCGAGCGCGGCCGCCAGCGCGCCGCTCAGCGCGATGACTGCGCCTGCCTGGCAGTGGCTAGAGCTGGCGATGCCGTCGACCACCTGCTCCATTTGTTGACGCGTCACTGTTGTAGTGGACACAAGTACTCCATCATGTGGGTATGAGGGCGATCATACACGCAACATCCGCGTATCCATATGGTTCCTCCCTTCACAGCGTTTGTACCCCAGTGGCTTCATGCTATACCTCACGGTGGAGGGCTCATCAGTGGGTCATACACCCAGGAGTTAACGATGACCACGCTACAGACGGAACGACTGGACATCCGCAACTTTCGCCCCGAAGACTGGCGCGACCTGCACGAGATGATCGTCCAGTACCAGGCCTCCGAGTACGCCCAGTACGACGATAAATGGCCCACCTCGGAACAGGAGCTACAAGGCATCGCTAAATGGTTCTCGGAAGGAGACAGCTACCTGGCGGTCTGCCAGCGAGCCACGGGCAAGTTGATCGGGCTCGTCGCCCAGAACATGGTGGAGCGAGACGACGGACCGGCGCCTAACCTCGGCTACATCTTCAACTCCGACTATCACGGCCAGGGGTACGCCACCGAGGCCTGCCGGGCGACCGTCGATCACATCTTCGAGCACACGGGTGCCTCGAAGATCGTCACCGGCACGGCCACGGCCAACGAGCCTTCGTGCCGGCTGCTCATGCGGCTGGGTCTGAGGGAGTCAGCCAAAACGCCGGGCGAGTTCACTATCACCAGAGACGAGTGGCTGGCGCTTCGCCAGCCCCCCACCCACCTAACATGACGCGTGCCAGGCTCCCTCGAGGGCACATGGTAATCGAAAGTGAGATACGGCTGCAGGCCTGTCTGGCCGTACATTACGAGCACAGGATCCTGCTCGTCCCGCACTTCGACATCGACAGCGTTCCCGTCGACTGGAACATCCCCAGGGGCAGGTTCGAGTTCGCGGAGAGGGTCAAAGTGGTAGCCGCCCAGGAGCCCCTGGAGGAGACCGGCCGTGGGCTACCGTCGTCAGGCTGCTGGACGTGAGCGAAGTACTGATCCCCGACCGGCCATACCACAGCGTCACCAATACGTATCTCGGACGGGTTAGCGACGGATCGCCACAGCCGGAAGCAGGCCACCCCCACGGTGCGAAGGTACCCCATGGGTTCAGCGCGGAGGAAGTGGCAGATTTACGATATCATCCGATACAGCCATGGGAAACCCATACATTGGAGCATCTCAGAGTGCAGTAATATGACTCAAACGCGGTTACCAATCGCCAGGCACTAATCTCAAACCATGCCGGATGACTGCCCAGCCTACGCCGAGTTGCACTGTCACAGCTACTTCTCGCTGCTGGACGGTAGCTCGTCGCCCGAAGCCCTGGTGGCGCGCGCGAAGGAACTAGGACTGGCGGCCCTAGCCCTCACCGACCACGACAGCCTGGCCGGAGCCATCCGCTTTTGGATGGCCGCAACCGAGGCTTCGCTACACGCTGTAATCGGTGCCGAGGTCACACTGGAAGACGAGTCGCACCTGACGCTGCTCGCCGAGTCGCAGACGGGTTATGCCAGCCTGTGCCGTCTACTCACCCGCACCCACCTGGAGGACCAGCCTTACGACCTGACCGACGCCGAGCATTGGCCCGGCAAGTGCGAGCCGCGAGCGACCTGGCATATGCTGAACGAACAGCGCAGTGGTTTGATCGTACTGAGCGGCTGTTCGCAGGGCGGTGTGGCTACCGCACTCCGTCAGAACAAAGCGGATCAGGCACGCGCGTGGGCAGGGCGGCTGGTGGAAGTGTATGGTCGCGGCCAGGTTTACATCGAGCTGCATCAGCATTACGAACCCGGTAGCGACCGTCTGCTCTACCAGCTCACGGACCTGGCCGGCCAGATGGGTCTGCCGTGCGTCGCCACCAATAACGTGCACTACGCCAGGCGCGATGGCAGCCGCTTGCGCGATGCCATGATCGCCATCCACAACAATCAGACGCTCACCGAGGTGCGCCAGGCGGGGCTGTTGCCGGTGAACAGTAACGCCTGCCTGGAATCGCCAGCCGGGATGACGCAACGATTCGCTCGCTTGCCCGAAGCGATACGCCAGAGTGTCGAAATTGCCGAACGTTGCCACGCCCGGATCGACTTTGGCGAACATCGCCTGCCGCCGTTCGAGGTTCCTCTCGAAGAAGGGAGCACCAGCCGGCGCAGCGAGCTCGCCTATCTGTACGAGCAGTGTCACAATCGGCTGCCGGTGCGCTACCCGAACCTGCGCCCGGCCGTGCTGACGCAGCTCGCGCACGAGCTGGAGCTGATCGAGCAGGCGCACCTGGCCGGCTATTTCCTCATCGTGGCCGACATCATCAACTTCGCGCGCAAGGCGGGCATCCGCTGCCAGGGCCGCGGCTCGGCGGCCAACTCCATCGTGGCGTACCTGCTGGGCATTACGAGCATCGACCCACTGCAGCATCACCTGCTATTTGAACGCTTCCTCAGTCCCGACCGGCACACCATGCCTGATATTGATATCGACTTCGCCACCGACCGGCGTGAGGAAGTGATCCAGTACGTATACAGCAAATATGGCACATCACACACCGCCATGGTCTGTAACCTGGTGACCTACCAGGCACGCAGTGCATTGCGCGACCTGGGCAAGGCACTGGCTTTTCCGCAGCCTGTAATCGACCGGCTATCGCATTCACTGGAGTCGAATGAGCCCGCGAAGGCGGCTGATCAATTGCTGGCTCAGATCGACGATGCTCAGGACGCGCTGCATGCGCCGCCAACTGACGAGCCTGCGGCGCAGGCAGAGGGGGAGCCGAACCTGGGAACGCAACCTGTACCAGGTCACCTGGGTAGCGAGCACCCTCTGCGCCAGCTCGCCGACCTGATGCGCCAGATCGACGGCTGTCCACGTCATCTGTCCATTCATGTTGGCGGCATGCTGATCACCGGCCCACCGCTGGACGAAGTGGTACCCCTGCAGCGCGCCACCATGCCGGGGCGCATCGTTTGTGAGTGGAACAAAGATAGTGTGGAAGATGCTGGCCTGATCAAGATCGACCTGCTCAGCCTGCGCACGCTGGGTATGATCACGGAGGCGCTCACCTATATCGACTCCCCGCCTGACCTGGACCAGCTGGCACTGGACGATCCAGCCATCTACGATCTGATGTGCAAGGGCGATACCATCGGCGTATTCCAGATCGAGAGCCGCGCCCAGATGCAGATGCTGCCGCGCCTGGCACCCCGGCGATTCGAGGACATCGTGATTGAGGTGGCTATCGTACGCCCTGGACCCATCCAGGGCGGCACGGTGCACCCCTACCTGCGGCGGCGCGCAGGCGAGGAGCCGGTGACTTATGCGCATCCCTGCCTGGAACCCGTTTTGAGCGAGACACTGGGCGTGCTGCTCTTTCAGGAGCAGGCAATTCGCATGGCAGTCGAGGCAGCCGGTTTCCAGCCTGGTGAAGCTGACCGCTTGCGCCGATCACTTTCACGCTATGGCGGTGGTGAGCTGACCCCGGCCCTGCGTGAGGCAGGCGAACACTTTCTGAAAGGCGCCCTGGCCAAAGGTATCGATCAGGTTTCGGCGGAGTCTGCCTTTAAGCAACTGGCCGGTTTCGCCGGATATGGCCTGTGCAAGAGCCATGCAGCCAGCTTCGCACTGATCGCCTATCAGACCTGCTGGCTGAAGCTCTACCATCCGGCCGCCTTCTATTGCGCCTTGCTGAATCAGCAGCCGATGGGTTTCTACTCGCCCGAGGTGTTGGTAGGCGACATGCGCCGCCACGGCATCGACCTGCTGCCTCCTGACATAAACATAAGCGGCTGGCATTACCGTATAGAGGAGAGCGGTCGTGCGCTGCGCACAGGGCTGCGCGCTTTGGGTGGGCTAGGCGCACGCGGCTGGGAGCGCATCCAGGCGGCACGTGAGGGTGCCGCCAGGGAACCTGCCGGAGGCGCCTTCGCCAGCCTGGAGGATGTATGTCGGCGCACACGCCTGCCGCGCGACACGCTTCGCAACCTGATCCGCGCCGGTGTACTGGATGCGCTGGGCGAACGGCGTACCCTGCTGTGGCAACTGGACGACATCCCCTACCAGGAGGATGAGCTGGGGTTCGAGACAGTGCTGACCACCGGAGATCTGCCCGAGCTGGGCGAGGTGGAGCGCATGCTGTGGGAGTACGAATTGCTGGGCCTCTCGCCTGCCGGACAGACGATGCAACACTACCGCACCATGCTGAATGAGCTGGGGGCTCTGACGACCGCAACCGCCAAGACACAACAAGACGGGCGGTATGTGCGCGTGGGCGGGATGCAGGTCATCCGCCAGCGCCCTCCCACTGCCAAAGGCGTGATGTTCATTTCGCTCGAAGACGAGACAGGCATACTGGATGTAGTGCTGCAGCCCAGGGTGGCCGAGGCGCACCGCCACATGCTGCGCGACGAGCCATTGATCCTGGTACAGGGGATGGTCCAGAAGGGCAGCGGTGCCATCAGCCTGATCGCGACACACATTACTCCGCTGGCCGTGGCATGACAGGTGAATCGCGCCCCCTTATTCGCTAGAATAAGAAGCATCATGCACTATCTGCTCTTTTACGACTATGTTCCAGACTACCTTGAGCGGCGCGCGGCCTACCGCGACCAGCACCTGACCGCTGCCTGGCAGGCCGTGCAGCGCAACGAACTGCTGCTGGGCGGTGCCTTGACCGATCCGGTGGATGGCGCCATCTTGCTGTTTCGCGGCGAGTCGCCAGCGGTCGCCGAGGACTTTGCCAGAAATGATCCCTATGTGAAGAACGGGCTGGTGACAAAGTGGCGCGTGCGAGGGTGGAACACAGTGGTCGGCGAGCAGGCGACGACGCCGGTGCGGCCTGCCAGGTAGGGGCAAAGCATCGCCCCAGCGGCCTTGAGTCACCAAGATCTCTTTGGCGATGCTTTTCCCCTACGCGCTATTCATGTGCCGGTTCTTGCTCGTTCAGTCGGCCGAGTTGCTCACCCCTTCTGAGCTACTCGATGCTTTTGCGCGGATGTGCCGGGCCAGCCGTTCGCGTGATGACGCGTGGCAGGGTGACGGTTGGGGTGTGGCATGGCTGGCGCCGGATGACACCTGGGTGATTCGCAAATCACTGCGTCCAATCTGGGAAGAAGCCGGCGAGTTTCGCACCATCCCGGCCGCGAGGGTGTTTGCCATTCATGCACGCAGTGCCAGTAACGAGCGCGATAGCAATAACCTGGAGTTCAATCAACCCTATCTGGATGAAAAATACGCATTCGTCTTCAACGGCTTCCTGCGGGGTGTGACCATGCCCAGACGACTGGAGGGGAAGATCGGCGCGCAGCGCATCTGGAACCTGATCCGTGCGGAGATGAGCACCCACGAGCCGGCGGATGCGCTGGCTCGGTCAGTGCGCGAGCTGGAGGCGCACTCCCGCCAGGTGGTGGCTTGCAACGTCGGCCTGATCAACGCGCAACACCTCTACGCCGTGAGCCGGTTCGCGCGCAACCCCGATTACTACCAGCTCCGCTGGCACACGAGCGATAAACTGCGCATGGTGTGCTCAGAGCCGCTGCCGGGCTTCGAATTCAACCCCGTGCCATTGGACGGGGTGACGGTGCTTTAGTCTTCAATCTCCAATCGTAACGTCCTTACCGCTGGCGCTGGACTGGTAGATGGCGTCCAGAATGCGCATGACAGCCAGCCCGCGCTCGCCCGTATTTTCCGGCATGCACCGGTCGCGCAGGCTGCAGATAAAGTGCGCCTGCACCGACGCGTCCGGCGCTGGCGTCAGGCGGATGTCCACTGGGGTGCTCTCCAGCAGTGTGTCGCCATCAGCTTCGAAGAGCGTCAGGCGTTTGCCCTGTGGCGCCAGGAGGTTGAAGACAGCCCCGCCGCGCGTGCCCAGAATGGTGACCGACAGGCCTGGCTGCGTAAACGACTCCCATGTGGATTCCAGCGCGACGGTAGTGCCACCCTTCAGGCGGATCAGGGCGGAGGCCAGGTCGTCGACGTCCGTGTCCACCATCAATGCTGTGCGCGTGACGCCGCTGATTTGTACAGGTGTAAAGTCGCCTGCGAACCACATGGCCAGGTCGACCATGTGGGGACCCATATCGATGAGGGCGCCGCCACCCGAGCGCTGCTTCTGTGCGAACCAGGTCTTCTGCCCGCGCAGGAAGGTGCGCCGGCGTAGCGATACGGAGCGAATATAGTACACCTCGCCCAGTCTGCCCTGCGTGATAAGCTGCTTCAAATAATGCGAGTCGGGGTTGAAATCCCAGCGGTAGTTCATCGACACAGCCAGCGTCCTGCCCTGCGCTGCGGCCTCGTCGACCATGGTCTGCGCCTCATGCGTCGACCTCGCCATGGGTTTCTCCACCAGTACATGCTTGCCTGCCCGCAGCGCCTCAATCGTCACCGCCGCGTGCATATCATTCGGCAGGCAGACGCTGACGGCCTGGATGTCCGGCATCGCCAGCACCTCGTGATAGTCGGTGCAGGGCCTGGGCACACCGTACTGGTCGGTGCACGTCTTGAGGCGGCCCTCATCGACGTCCGCGATCGCCAGGACCTGTACATCATGAATGGCACAATAGTTGCGCAAATGCCCCTGCCCCATCCCCAAGCCGATCACGGCTACATTGAAGCACATGGTTAGTCCTCCTAAATCGTGTCACGTCCTGGCGCGGATGTCGATCTGCCTAGGCTTTCAACACCGCGCGCAGGAACTTGAGACCCAGGGAGAGGCCCTCCTCGAAGCGTGCACCCTCGAACACCGGGTCCTCATGCTCGATCACCACACCGGTTCGGTAGCCAATCTCGGCCAGCGCACGGGCGATGTGGTCCCAGTTCACCTGTCCCATGCCAGGGATGCGATAGCGCCACCAGCCGTCGCCATAGATGCCGACCTGACCCAGCCGGTCCGCCAACACTTCGGTATCCTTGGCATGCATGTACACCATCCGGTCGGCATAGCGGCGGATGACCCCGACGTAGTCGATGCCCAGCCAGTAGAAGTGCGAAGGGTCGTACTCCAGCCCCACAGCCCGGGAAGGCACCGCCTCGAAGAGTGGGTCGAACAAAGCCGGAGAGTAGGCGATGTTGCCGATCTGGATGCCGTGTTCAGTATGGCAGTGCGGGCAGTTCTCAATACCGATACGCACGCCTTTGTCCTCAGCCCGCCGGGCATATTCGCCAAATACCTGGCCGAACAGCTTTACCTGGTTCTCCGGTCGCTGCGCTGGATCGCCGAAGGCGTTGCAGGTCACGATGCTCGTGCCCAGCTGCGGCGCAAGCTCGATTGCCTTGAGCATGTTGGCGAAGGCATGGTCGCGGCCAGCCTGGTCCGACGCCAGGTGGTTCGCCCAGCCGGTGGTGATGGCCAGGATCCGTACGCCAGACCTGGCCACTTCGTCGCAAGTGCGACGGGTGTCGTCGGGCTTCCAGGTGTCCAGGTCACATGCCGTGCCCCAGGAGAAGCTCAGTTCGACGCCATCGAACCCCAACCGAGCGGCCTGGCTCAGAGCCTCGGCTGGACCCATTCCACTGGCGACGTAACCGATGTTCATACGAACTCCTATTGACCTGGTATCTATACCGATTATGGCAGGTTTCCCCAACGCACTGTGTTCTCCACACCTCGGCGGCAAGTCAACACAGCTCGATCGTATACGCGAAAAACACTTCGCCTTGCGGTGAGGTGCGGAGGGCCCACTCACCGGTGGGGCTGATGACGCCGCCCGGCGCGGAGCACGGCAGGGTCGCAGGCTCCGCATTATCCACGGTGACAATCCACAGCTTACCTGCCTGAGCGCGCATGCGCAGGTTGGATTCGTGGTACCACCAGGCCACTCTGGAGTTTTCGCTGCCATCACGCCCGCCATTGACCGCGTGGAAGATAACGCGCGCACCAAGTTTGGAAAGTTGTTGCGTCAGGTGAGGGTCGGGGACAGGTGTGCAACCGGGGTTAGCCCACAGGTCGTTGCACACCAGCCCACCTACCGTAACACCGCATAACGGGAAGGTACGCAAAGGTGTCTGGGCGTAATCGTTGATTTCTCCTTGCGGTGGATCGCTCAGTGTGCCGCAGGTGAGGACCTTTGCGTGGAACCCCACAAAGATGCCGTCAGGATCGTAGAAGCGCACCTGGTCGTAGCACAGGCCGTCGGAAGGCTCCACGAAACAGGTGCCTAGCGCCAGGCCGACATGAGCCTTGCGTGCCTGCCCGGTGACGGTATGCAGCGCGTCATACAGCCTGGCTTGATCGAAATGTGGCGTATAACCGCTGAGCGAACCCTCGGGTGTGAGCAGGATGTCGGCTTTTTCAGAGGCGGCGTAATCGATCGCACGCAGGATGGTTTCCTGATTCGCCTGTATAGTGTCGGTGACGCTTATCTGTGCGCCGGCAACACGGATTTGCATGGCTGTTGGTCTCCAGTTGGATATTGTCGCCCATTCGATGGAAGCTGGAGGACTGAGGAGAAACACAATGCTGGGAATGTATGTCCATACGCATTGGGCCTATAACCGCCCCTACGCTGCTCGGACCTGGACGCTGGAGGACTGGCAGGGCTACCTTTCAGGTCTCAAAACGCTGGGTTATGACTTTATCCTGCTGTGGCCGCAGCTCGATTGCATGCCGGGCACCCCTAATCCCAGTGACCAGGCCTACCTGGCAAAGATCGCGCGGGTGATTGACCTGGCCCACAACACGTATGATATGCGCTTCGGCATCACGGCTGCACCCAACACTATCGGCAACGATCGAGCACCCGCTTATTCCTTCGAACAGCGTCCTTACTTCGTGTGCGAGCAAAAGGTGAATCCCAGCGACCCTGCGGCTGTCGCCCGTTTCCTCGCCGGCCGGCGACAGCAACTGGCTCCGCTGGCGCACTCCGACGCTTTTTTCATGATCGACAGTGATCCTGGCGGTTACATCGGCTCAACAGATGAGGAATTTGTTGCACTGATGCAGGCGCAACTGAACATCCTGCGCGAGACGAACCCCGCCATGGAGATGGTTTATTGGATGTGGGTGGGTTGGGAAAACTACAACTCATTCTGGGCCCGGGCCGCCAGCCAGAAGGAAGGCGAGCCTGACCCGGAGATTCAGGTGAACGTGCAAGACTTCCGCAAAACGCTGCCATTGATGGCAGAACGCATTGCGGAGCCCTGGAGCGTGACGGCCAGTAACGCTGTGCACCAGCAGGTCACCGATCAGTTGGGGCTGGCAAACAAACGTGCGTTCTTCCCCTATGGCCTGATCGAGGGCGAGCCAACCTTCCCCCTGACTCGGTACGCTCCGCAGGCCATCGCGGACCGGCTGAGCGACTATACTCCCGCCGTCTACCCGCGCGGCATACTGGCGAACTCGCAGACACATTGTATGCAACTACCCGGCGCTTTCCTCTTCGCGCATTTCGCCCAGGGCGGCAGTATGGCCACGGCAGACCTGGAACAGTTCGCATCGCATGTCATTCCTGACTGCGCTGCCATCGTGGCGCGCGGGTGGTCGCTGTTGGAAACAGACAGTGGTGCGGACCTTCGCGCCGCGTCGCGCGCGGTGCGTGCGGAAGCCGGTAAGCCGCTCCGCATGGGAAAGGCCAGCGGACTGCTATTCGGTGATGCGGACCGCTTCCTCATCGACCTGGCTGATAACCTGGAGATCCGCGCGGCTCTAGTGGACTTACGTGCGGTTATTTATGAACACGGTGATGCCAAACGCGCCATCCGTACCTTGCTGGCAACTTTGATGCCTTACCAGGCGCGCGTGGGGTTTGTGGATGCATATTATGGCCCTTTACGCGCCGATCTGAACGAGCAGGTGGCTTTGCTGAACGATCCGACCCTCACCGCCATCGCCAACGACTTCTCCAACTGGCGCGAGCCAGCCCGACGCAACGGGGTGGCGCAGCGCTTTTTTGATGCCCTGGCGGTATATGCCAGCGCATGAACCATCAGGCAGGTCGAACAAGAAGTCCCTTACTCGCACTCATGGATTGAGGTAAGGGTTCGCCGGCTGGTCAGCAGAGGTTATCTGATCAGCATGGATGACCGGTACCGTTTGGCCGGCATATTTGCCTACGCCCAGCTGACCCGTCACGCGCACCCAATTGCCAACCTGCAGAGACGGCGCCTGTGGTGATTGAGCCAGCATGCCGATAGCGGTTGCGTCGGCCACGCAGCAACTGATGGCAAATCGTGATACCCAGAACTGATCCGACCCATTGTGCGAGTCGCGGTAGATGAAGCCAGTCACGTCCACCGTCTGCCCGATGTATACCGATGGGTCGGAATTCGTGCCAAACTCCCGCAGCCAATCCAGCACATTTTTCGGCGCACCCGCAGCACGGTTGGTGGATTGTTCGGCTGCAGGTCGCACCGGTGCGGACAGGCTGATGCCCCGGATGCCGATCACACTTACACCCGGAGGGCGAGCCGGCACCATCAGCCCCAACACCACAGGAATGGCCATGATCGCCACACCGCCCCACCAGAGCCTGCCTGCCTTGTTGTCCCCTTCCGGGGTGTTGCCTTGCTCGCGCGCTCCACGGATTAGCTGCAGGCGATACACCAGCGTCATGGCCAGCGCAGCCAGCAGCATCATCGCCACGAACGGCAACCATGCAAAGCGCGCATTGGTGTAATAGGTCAATGTGCCGTCGCTGATCGTGGAATACAACATCCATGCCAGACCGGCCAGCACGGCCGCCTTGAGGACACCCTCAAGCCGTCTCATAGCTTACTCGATGCAGGGTGCACATAGATCAATTCCTTCACCATCCCAGACGAAGGTTTAAGGCCAGGCTGATTGCCAGCGTGGCCAGCAAGGGCAGCAGGAACAGGTAGAACACGATGCGGCGGCGAAACACGCCCAGGAACATCAACGTGCTCTTGATACTCGCCATGGGCCCGAGCACCAGAAAGGCAACAATGGCACCAGGAGTGAACGTGCTGGCATACGGCAATGCCACGAAGGCATCCACACTACTGCCTGCCGAGAGAACATAAGTCATGCTTGTCAGCGCGAAGACGGATTCGGCCGGGCGGGAGCCAAACTCCAATAGCCATTGCTGCGGCACCAGGGTTTGCAGCGCGGAGGCAATTAACAAACCCACCACCAGATAACGACCCAGATCAAAGAACTCGTTAGCCGCATAGACCAGGGAGCGTTGCAGACGGTCTGGGAAACTCTCTACCTGTGCTCCGGCGACAGGCATGGGATCCTGCGAGCCACCCATGACAGGCGCGAGCACCTCAGGCCGCAAGATGTGCAGCAGGCTGGCTTGCACACTAAAGACCAGCCCCACCGACATGGCGATTAGCAGGCTAAACCCCAGGCGTGCCCAGAAAACAGTGTTCAGCCCGAAGGCGACGTAGGTACTGGCGATCACCACGGGGTTTATCGCCCCAGCGCTCAGCAGGAATGTGATACCGGTAGAGACCGGCAAACCTTTCTGATATAGCCTCCGCACCACAGGCACCACGCCACATGCTCCGACTGGGAAGATCAACCCCAGGAGCGCCCCAACCAGTGTCGCAGGAAAGGAGGCGCGCGGGATGACGTTTGCCAGGTCGTCAGGTGTAATGAACACCTCAATCAGACCTGACACGATGGACCCAAAAAGCAGGAAGGGCATCACCTGGATGAAGAGCGCCAGAAAAGTAGTCACGCAGGTCTGTGCCAGGTCAGGCAGGGTGGGCATGGGTACGCCACTCAAGAGCGGAATGAGGTTATCCAGCGCGAGCGTGCCCAACAAGATAGTCAGGATTAGCATCACAGACGATAGCAGCTTCTTACGCGACATCAGGTTATCCACGCATCGGCGCGAAGGGTCCGATACAAAAGGACCCTGGATGCAGCCGGCTTACCCTGTACCGGCAATACTGAACCCAGTCACCACGACGGCGGAAGTGAGCCGAGGGCTTTATACACTGTCGGAGCCTGTGACGCCAGGGCTGCATCGCGCGCATGGATTGAATGCATGGCCGCCCGGCTGCGCACGAACAGCCAGCCCGTCTGCAGGCTGATACCCAGAGCGAACGCCACCATGCCAACATACAAGCCCATCATACGGCCCCACACCACACCGCTCGCCAGCAGCATGCCCACCGTGACCATATAAGCGATCACTGACTCGGTGATGCCGCGCGTGCGGCGGCTATGCAGGATGGCGCCCTGGAAATAGCTTTGCAGCGCACTCATCGCGGGCAGAGGCAGAGCCAACCACAGCGCGGCATGCGCCAGCTCCACCAGTTCTGGCGGGAGGGCGGCCACCTGACGGAACCACAGATCAGCCAGCGGTGTGGCGACCAGCACCAGCAAGCCGCCTGTTGTAAGCAGGACCAGTGTCATGGTGAAGCGGCGCAGCGTGGCCGCCGCACCGGGCTGTTCCATGTAGGTCACCACAACCTCGTTCAAGGCAATCCCCATGGATTGCAGCATGAAGATGAGGCCGTGCACGACCGGCCAGACGGCCAGCGACTCGAGCGGTCGCGGCATGCGGCTGAGGGCGGCACTGCCGGTCGGCTCAATGAGCAGGCTGAGCAGCGACGTCATCATCAGCGGCACGTAAAAGGCTACGAAGCCGCGCAGTGTGAGGGGTGGCTGCACCGGTGGCGCAGCTTTCAGCTGCAGGCGCAACACAGGTTGTACGTGCAGACCAATGTACGCTGCTTCGCTGGTCACGCCCACGGCAATCGCCCCGACGCCGACAGCGATGCCCGGTAAGGTGTGAATGAAGTATCCGGCGATGAGCACCACTATCTCCGCGCTCAATCGGACGCCCGTCCCGAGCCCCACTACGTGCGAGTGACCGAAGCGGATGAGCACGCCCTGGTTGAAGCGTCGGTAGGCAATTGACCACGACCAGGGCAGCATGATCATCAACCCCAGACGGGCGGGCGCTACCACCTCCGCAGGTACTCCAATGACACCGCGCACCACTGCATCGTAGAGCGGTGTGAAAGCGACGAGCACATGGAATGTCGTAAGGGCTGCCCCCGCACCCAGCATGTATCGCCGGATCTGTTTGTATGAGGCCCAATCCTTGCTGAGGGTGGTGGAAGCCGCCAGCAACATGATGATCGGTGATTCGACAATCAACGCCAGCGGCATGACCACCCCTCCATAGGCAGCCAGGTTTATCTCCGGATGAGCCAGCCGGGCCATGAACGCACTGATGAGCGGTGTTTCAACCGCCATGAGCAGCCAACTCGCAGCGAGCGGCCACCACGTGCGGATCACGCGGCGCATCGGTACCGATTGAGCGAAAGGGGGACGTGGCTGGGTCGGTGATGATGCCGTCATGTGGGCACCAGTATAACGGGTGAACAGCAGCCCTCAATGGGCGTGGCAGCCTGGACATTCATCGGTCCATCAACTTGTTCGCCGGTGCTGGCTCGCACACTCAGGGCGCATTGGACGATGCCCGGAAACTGGCGGTTTGCTATTCGCTGCGTCGAGCGCGAATCACTTTGTACTGGATTACAGTGAAATAACGAGGGCGAGGCTATTTCACCTCGCCCTCGCAGCCGAACCTTATCGGGCTGGTATAAGCCTTACTGAACTACGGCTACGGCCTTGGCGGCCGCGTTGGGCACCGTCAATGCGGCATATACCCAGGCGGATCCGCCCTTATAGCTGATTTGGAACCAGTTGTTGTCGGCGCTGATACCGGTAACGGTTAAAACATCACTGCGATAGGCGCCGCCTATGATCGACCCGCTCAACGACGGATCTGAACGGACGTTGATACCATAGGCCGACACGGCGGTCAGAGGGCTGTCGCCAGTTGGAGCCGTTACGGTGACGACCGCCGCCGTGGGAACGCTGGAAATGCTCGCGCTCACTGTGCCAGGCACGTAGCCGGTGCCCAGGCAGATGCTTTGACCACCCGCGGGCGGGAGGACTTCGAGGCAGCTATCGTCCACGTACGCGTCGTTGTGCTGCACCGGGATATCGGCGGTGGACTGGATCAGCGCGATCACGGTATTTGAGATCGGCGTGGCGTCCACGTAGATCTGCGCCCACTTGTCGTAGGGTTGTGCCCAGGCGGAGCATGTCAAGTTTGGGCTAAGCATATCGCGCGGGCCACCATCGGTTTGAATGCACACGCGGATTTTCATGTTGCCGTCCTGAGTCGACACCGGGGGTTCGCTGGTGACGTTACTCGACCACAACTCGGCCCATGTACTGAAGCGTACCGGTTGGCCGATCGGTAGATTATTCACCACCTGCATGATGCCAGCTGCCTTGTTCAGGGCGTAAAAATTGAACCAGCGATCCGATCCACCTCCCGAGTGCACGCGGTAGGGATACTGGGTCGCAAATACGGGACGGAACTCCGGCGTACGGAAATTCGGGTCACGCTTATCGTAACCGGCTGGCGGATCTTCCCAGAAGGGAATCCAGTTCCAGGTCACGTTTAATTCACCACGCCCGGCAAAGTACACGCCGGGGTGTTCGTGGCCCGGGTTGGAAAGCAGGTTTGCGCCAGGACCGGCTGTGGTGGCGGATGGGTCGGCCAGGGTTTGGCTCGCCAGAGCCGGGGCGGTGTTGAGACTGAAGGCCAGGGCCGCCGTGCCAGCAGCCATGCCTGCGACATGGGCAACCTTACGGCAGATATGCATATCCAGCTTCATCGTGTGACGACTCCTTCCTGTTTCGGCGTAAGATCTGAACGCTTATTTATAGCATGATTCGCACTGCACGCACGGCTACATCGAACCTACTGTGAATTGGCGTTATCCCTCCGTGCCGGTGCCTGGCTGCGCACGGGCGCCTGGTTTTTCACAGGTGTCGGGTGCCAGGTGCGGAAAACATTATGAATAGCCGGGGAAGCCATGAGCCGGCGATAAAAAAACCTCCCACCGGACAGGGTCCGGCAGGAGGCTCTCTGCGTGCAAAACTTATGCCGCAGCAAGTGGGATTAGAACTCGCCGCCCATACCGCCGCCCGGAGGTGCAGCGGGTGGTTCCTTCTTCTCCGGGATATCCGTCACCAACGCTTCGGTGGTGAGAATCATTCCGGCGATCGAGGAGGCGTTCTGCAGCGCACCGCGGGTGACCTTGACGGGGTCGATAATGCCCGCCTTGATCATGTCCACGTAGTCGCCACTGATGACGTCGTAACCGAAGAACTTCTTGTCCTTGCCCATGCGGCGCACAGTCTCGATAACCACGCTGCCATCCTGGCCAGCGTTCTCCACGATGCGGCGCATTGGCTCCTCAAGCGCGCGCTTGAGAATGTTCACGCCCACCTGCTCGTCGGGGTTATCGCGCTTGACATCGCTGAGCACCTTCAGAGCCTGGATGAGAGCGACGCCGCCACCGGGCACGATGCCTTCCTCGACGGCTGCGCGGGTGGCGCTCAGGGCGTCTTCCACGCGATGCTTCTTCTCCTTGAGCTCGGTCTCAGTGGCTGCGCCGACGCGGATCACCGCAACGCCGCCGCTTAACTTGGCCAGTCGCTCTTGCAGCTTCTCCTTGTCATAGTCGCTGGTGCTCTTATCGATCTCGACGCGAATCTCCTCGATGCGGCCCTTGATCATCTTCTCGTCGCCCGAACCGTCGATGATGGTGGTGTCGTCCTTGGTGGAGACCACACGCCCGGCCTGGCCCAGATCACGCACGTCCACACCTTCCAGCTTGCGGCCGGTCTCCTCACTGATGACGGTACCGCCGGTGAGAACGGCAATGTCTTGCAACATGGCCTTGCGTCGATCGCCGAAGCCCGGAGCCTTGATCGCCAGCACGTTCAGCATGCCGCGCAGCTTGTTCAGCACCATGGTGGCCAGCGCCTCGCCGTCCACGTCTTCGGCGATGATCACCAGATCACGCTTGCCGCGCTGGACCAGTTTCTCCAGCAGGGGGATGATGTCCTGCGCCGCGCTGATCTTCTTGTCGTAGATCAGCACGTAGGCGTCCTTGATCTCCGATTCCATCGCCTCGGGGTTCGTGACGAAGTAGGGTGAGATATAGCCACGGTCGAACTGCATGCCTTCAACATATTCCGTCTCGAAGTTCAGGCTCTTGCTCTCCTCGACTGTAATGACGCCGTCTTTGCCGACTTTATCCATCACATCGGCGATGAGGTTGCCGATATCCGGGTCCTGGGCACTGATCGTAGCAACCTGGGCGATCTGGTCGTGTTTGTTCACTTCCAGGGCCATGTCCTTCAGTTGCTTGACGATCTCGTCCACCGCGGCATCGATACCGTGCTTGATCAGCATGGGGTTCGCGCCGGCAGCCACCAGCTTCAGACCTTCGTGCACAATAATCTGGGCCAGAACGGTGGCAGTGGTGGTGCCATCGCCAGCGATATCGTTCGTCTTGGTGGCGGCTTCCTTTAGAAGTTGCGCGCCCATGTTCTCGAACGGATCAGCCAGCTCAATTTCCTTGGCCACTGTCACACCGTCATGCGTGATGGTGGGGGCACCGTACTTCTTGTCCAGGGCCACATTGCGGCCCTTGGGGCCAAGGGTGGTCGCGACTGCATTCGCCAGAACATCCACGCCGCGTTGCAGACCACGGCGGGCCTCTTCGTTAAATTTGAGTTGCTTTGCCATTTCTTATCTCCTGCCTATTGTTACTCCACGACCGCCAAAATATCGCTCTCTTTCAAAATCAGGAGCTTGCGGCCATCAATTTTGACTTCTGTGCCAGCATACTTGGCGTATAGCACCTGGTCACCCACTTTCACATCCATAGCCTGACGCTTGCCTTCCTCGTCCAGGCGCCCAGGACCGACTGCCAGGATGACACCTTTCTGAGGCTTTTCTTTGGCTGTTTCGGGGAGTACCAGCTTGCCGCCGGCAAAGGTCTGCTCTTCTTCTTCGACCGATTCGATAACAACGCGATCCGCCAGGGGACGAAGTTGTAACTTCGTGTCGGTGGCTTCCGCTACATCAGCTTTCTTCGACATCTCAATAACCCTCCGTTTATTTGATATCGCGATTTACGCTATGCGCAACACACGGTGCGCTGAGTACAGCGCGGGCGCAGAATGATGCGCCAAATTGGTTGTGAATGGAGTATAAACCATAAAATTAGCACTCTAGATCGAGAGTGCTAACGACAAATAGATGATAGCACTCGCATGCGGGGTTGTCAAGAGGTTTTTAGCAAACTCATTAGGAGAGTGCCAACTAGCGATCCGAGATGAGGTCCCAGTACGACATCATGGTGAACAAATCCGGCTGGCGCTGGAACCACTGGACAGGGAAGGAAAGCTCAACCAGGGCAATCGAGAAGTGCACGCCGGCTTTGTCAGGTGGGATCAGATCGTATGTCCAACTGGCGCTGGCCTGGTAGAAAGCTGGCCTGGCTCGATCTACCTCCACCTGCCAGTACTCCAACACGTGTATCGTGGCATAACGTGCTCTCAGAGAAGCTCGCTCGGCTTCAGGCATGCGGCTGGGGATCAGGTCGATAGCCAGTTGCGGCGCACCGCGCACCACGTCGGCAGCCACGATCTGGTGATCTTCAGCTGGGATAAACATGACATCGGGCTGCAAAGTGTCCCCGCCCACTTGCACACTGGCACCTTTGCCAATCACAGCACCTAGCTGGTAGGCATCAACCAGTATGCTGAGCAGGCAGACGCACCAGGCTTGTAGCCTGGCAGCCAGAACGGCGCTGGTGGGATCAAATGGATTCATGTTGGGTTTTCAAACAAGATACAACCCGAAATTGAGCATTACTTCGATGGCATCCGCTGGTATACCGATAGCCAATCCGTCGCGATTTGCACCTGCGCGTCCTGTAGCGAAATCGCGCCACTGCATACTTGATCGTGCATCCAGTTTTCCACCTTATCTTTCTCGTGGAAGCCTGGTTTGGGGCTGGCCGCCTCCGGCCACAGGTTGGAGATGTTGTTGGACCCGCCCAGCTCCAGACTGACCAGGTGGTCCACTTCGTACTCGCCGGCCGAGTGATGGGTGATGCCGTATTCGGCATAAACCTTGTTCTTCTCGCTGGTGGGCACGTTGCGCACGTTCCGCGAGTAGCCAGGCTGGCAGATTTCGTTCTTGGTCGCATTGGACAGAATATCGCCGGGAGTGCAAGCCTTATCTTGCAGCCCACCTGACGCAGCGCAACCCGATGTTTTAGTCTGTACGCCCCAGTTAGGCTTCCCTGTAACGGAACTGGAAGAGCCTGATGGGGCGCCGGAGCTGGAGCTGGAGTTGGGCACGACGATGGTGCACCCGCTGATGAAGAGCAGGATGGCGGCCAACAACGCGTGAGAAACAAACCTTTTCATGGCGTTCACCCGTGATTTATTCTGATTGCAGTATGACCCATAACCCGTCAAAGTGGTGCGCAGCCAGTTCTCTACGCTGGATCCAGAAATACAACATACCATTGTTAGCCCAGCGCATGCCAGCATGCTCGTCCGAATCCACCTGCAGAAGCAGGCACCAATCTGACGAACCCGGCAACAGCGCGGCTGCGGTGGGGTCGGCAGAGTCGGTCACGCCGTGCGACACCAGTTGGCACTGCGAGCGCATATCATCCTGCAGTGTATTGGGGTGGCCGAGTAGCCGGTGATGGATGGCTGTGCGGTCTGCAGGGGTTGGGAAGCTGCCATAAAGCTCATCGTAACGGGACTGCTCGTCGTCCGTCCACTTCAAATCAGAGGTATCGATAGTGGGGTCCACTGGCAGCGTCCATTCGCTCGTGAAGGACAGACTGCACGCCTTGAAGCGTGCTGCGACAGGGAGGGTGCCAGGTGCAGGCAGACGCTGCAGAGGTGCCGGTCCGGCTGCGCCGTCGTGATAAAGCACCTGCCACCCGCCGCGATCGGTGGGGTTATCTCCGTAGGTCTCCTGGGCGGCGTCGTAGAAAAAGGAGAGCAGACCGGTCGACGGTAGTACATTGGCCGGGTCGAGCTGGCGCAGATCACTCAGGCGTATCTGAGCAATGAATGACATCGGCATGCCTTTGCACTCCGGCCAGGCAGTGCCGGAGGGTAGATCGGGCAGGCCGCCCAGTTTTGAGTTGCCTGGTGGGACCGCGGATTCGTCTGTCACGCTCGCCACGATGCGAACCGAGGGCAGGGCGAGGCGCTCAACGTTACGCGCGATGCGAGACAACCCAGCCGCCTTGAAGGCATTTACCACGCTCGCTGTATCCATAGCGTCCTCCTTAACCTTAGGTTACCACGATATGATCGTTGGTTTGGCGAGTCCCTCTCAATAACTCACCACTTGGCATTTCCCGTCTCCACGTACCAGGTGTCGTGGTTGCCACACGGCACGTCCATCCCCAGTAGATGTCTGACTTCTCGGAGAAGTCAGACATCTGGGCGCCTATCGGGGTAGGTTCTAAATCAGGTCACCGGCACTGGGAGAAACGCGCATAACGGCGTGTCGTCTTCGTCCGCCAGTTCGCAGACCGGGTTTAGCCCCAGGCCATAGCCCAGTTGCGTGTCTGCATCAAGCTCACGGTTGAGCAATACGATCACGTCCGTCCCCGAAGCCATGTCGACCCATGCATTCACCACGTAAAGTGGCATGCGCGCCTGTGGCTCGGACACGCGCACCTCGAACCCGCGTATATTATTGGCGCAGCACCAGTGACCTGTCACACCTTCGAAGCGAACCCGAATGGCATTGCACAGTCCGGCTGGCGAAGTAAAGCGCTCGATGGACTTCACTTGTGGCCCACGCTGCTGGCCAGCCAGCGCCAGTCTGGCCATGCGACGGCCCAGACGGATCAGCCCTTCGGTGTTGACATGGATCAGGTCGACGAGCGGCAGGTCCACAGCAGTGCTGACAGCCGTGTGGGGTACGCGTAAGGGCAGTGTACGCAGCGCCTCGCGCACCAGTTCCCAGCCCATCCACAAGCCCTGCCGGTCGGGTGGCTCGATCACGCGGCCAATCTGAACGGCGATGACGGCCAGATCGGGCAGTCCTGTGTCAGCCCGCGCAGCAGCAATCCAATCGTCAAAACGTTGCGCGTAGCTGCGCGCCAGGTCAATTGTCAGTGTATCCGACTCGCCCTGGTACCACAGGATGCCGCGCAAGTTGCCTCCTGCGCGCTGGATGCGCTCCAGCATCGCGCCGTACAGGCTGTGCCCTCCCCGGTACTTAAGCTTGGGGCTCCACTGGTCCAGGCTGGTGCCGCCGTGCGCAGCAGCGATCAGGCCTATGGGGCGACCAGTGGCACCCGCCATCGCCTTACCGAAGGCGATGCCCAACCCTGCTCCCTGCTTGCGCGTCTGGCGCTCGCGGCGCGCCCATTCCTCATCACTCACCTGCTTATCTGCCTCGGTCAACCCGGCGCGCAGCAGATCCTGGTGCACTGGCGTGAAGCTTTCCCAAAAGCGGTGCAGCGGGTCGCGGGCAACGTCCCAGGCTCCGGCGCTCGAAAGCGCCCACACACGCGAGTCAGGCTCGAGTGCTCCGGCCAGCCAGCCAGCACCCTCCATGTTCGACTGTCCCGCCAGCACCCACACGTCCGCTCCTGCGGGTAATGACTTGCCGTTGTTTACACTGGAGTTAATCATGCAGTGAAGTATGTCGCAGGTCAGCGAAACGTCAAACGCCGATTGGTCAACTTCGGCTATAACTTCTTTCATTCCGTACACGCAGTGTGCATGCACCGCACACGCTCTGCGTATATAGCACACGCACTGCGTATGCAGGGCGCACGCACTGCGCCGTGAAATATCCTGAGGAGAACCATGACGGATCAAAGTGGCTGGACCCAGCCAGCGAACTCAGCCAGACTGGCCGTGCCTGGCTCAGCGCTGCGCGGCACGCTGGACCTGACGGGTCTGTGGCGTTTCGCGCCCGACGCCTTTGACGATGGCGAAAAGATGGGCTACCCAGCGGCCGGGTTGGATACGCGCCGCTGGCGTGAAGTGAATGTGCCCTGTACGTTCGACGACTGCCTGCCCCAACTCGCTGCTTACGAGGGCATGGGCTGGTTCCGGCGCACACTCGACATGCTGCCCGAGTGGATGCACCAGCATGTGGTGCTGCGTTTCGAAGGCGTGAATTACAACGCGAAGGTGTGGGTGAACGGCCAGTTGGCGGGTGAGCACCATGGCGGCTTCGTACGCTTTGAGCTGCCAGTAACCGATCTGCTGCAACCCGGTCACAACCTGATCGTTGTGCGCGCCGATAACACACGCCGTCACGGCGAGCTGCCGGGCATGGAGCGCGGTTGGCGTCCCTATGGAGGCATCTTGCGCGAAGTGGCGCTGGACTGCCGCCCGTTGGTGCGCATCGAGTCACCTGTCATCATCGCCAGGGCGGACGGCTCGTTCGATGCGCGGTTGGTAGTCCGTAACGACACGCGTGAGGCAAGTGAAGTCAGCCCTGTCTTCACCCTGCTTGGAGAAGGTGGGCAGGCGTTCACTGTGGTCCGCTCGGAAGGCAAAATCGTACCCGCACTGGGCGGGCAAACGTTTGAGCTACACGGATGCGCAGGAAGCATCACTCCCTGGTCACCCGAACATCCGGCGCTCTATCGCGCCGGGATCTCCATTCAGAGCGACGAAGTGCAGATCTTCACTGGCTTTCGCACCATCGAGCGGCATGGGGCGCAACTGCTTTTAAACGGTCAGCCGATCCACCTGCAAGGCTTTAATCGGCACGAGGACTCACCACGCATAGGGCCCATACCCGACCTTCAACAAGTGGAACGCGACCTGCGACACATGAAGCAACTGGGGGCTAACTTCGTGCGGCTGTGTCACTACCCACATCACCCCTCAGAGCTGGACCTGTGCGATCGGCTCGGATTGCTGGTGATGGGTGAGATCCCGCTCTACTGGTGGAACGGTGAGGCGGAAGGCGGATCGCCGGCCGAAGTCAAGCTGGCAGCCGCGCAAACCATGCTTGGTGAGATGATCTCGCGCGACGCCAACCATCCATCGATCATCATCTGGAGTGTGAGCAACGAGACGCATGAGCAGCAGGCCGAGGTCGCCGCGGGCAATGCCACGCTGGTGGAGCACGCGCACCGGCTGGACCCTGCCCGCCTGGCTGCACACGTATCGGACCACTGGCCCAACACGCCACACTTCGAGCAGGATGATGTTTTGTGCCTGAATGCCTACCCCACCTGGAGTGGGCGGGGGTGGCAGTCGAATCCAGGATACAACCTGGACGAATCAACACGCTGGTGGAACGAGCACCTTGAGGCGCTGCACGCCGCCCACCCGGACCGGCCAATGCTCATCACCGAGTTTGGTTACCCCGCTCTGTACGGCGTGTTTGACAACGCCTTGGGTGAGGACATGCAGGTGCGCCAGCTGGAGGCCGAGGTGGCTGCATTGAACAAGCCTTACGTGTGCGGCAAAACAATCTGGTGCTACGCCGATCATCCCTGGCCCGAGGAACCGTTCATCAACAGCATGACCTGCAGCCCCTTTGGCATCGTCACGCGCGACCGGCGACCCAAGCGGGCGGTCGAGACCGTGCGTGCCATCTTTCACGCACCTCGCCCAAGCCAGCCCGAGGACCCGCTGGAGAACTGGCCGGTGCAGATGATCCGTCCCCACCTGCGTAACATCCCCGTCGTGCCATTTCCCGCTGGCTATGCTGTGCGCCCCCTGCGGCGCAATGAGGGCGGCCTGTGGGAAGACATCTGGCGCGACGCCGAGCCCTTCATGAAAATCGAAAACGGTCTGTTCGAAAAGGAGTTCGGCGACGATCCGGCAGCTATCGAGAGACGCTGCTTCATCATCACGGCATCCGACGGCACCGCCGTGGGCACCATCAGCGCGTGGTACGCGCGCGACATCAAAGGCCTGGACTACGGTCGCATCCACTGGGTAGCCACACGGAAGGCGTATCAGGGCCGCGGCATTATGCGTGCGGGCTTGAGCTACGCGTTGGGCCAGCTGGCGCAATGGCATGAGCGCGCCGTGTTGGGAACGAGCACCGGTCGTGTCGCCGCCATAAAACTTTATCTGGATTACGGCTTCGTGCCCGACCTGACAGAACCCCGCGCGCGCGAAGCCTGGACAGCCTTCCGTAAGAGGCTCAATCATGCTGCACTGCAGATACTGGACGAGGAATAATCGGGCATTCTTCCCAACGCCCGCTTTGATCTCCATGGTTTGCGGAACGGTGAGATACTAGCGACCTGGACATTCATAGTCTGTATCAGCGCTACGTTTGACAGACTGATATGCATTTCGCAACACTCGTTTAGATCATGTGCTATGAATGGCTGACAGCATGGCAAAAAAGTACCGGGTCGGCATCATTGGGTTTGCAAGCATGTACGTCAACCAAATGGCTGCCCTCTATGCCCGGCACCCGCAGGTCGAGATGGTCGCCTGCGCCGATACCGTACCGCTGAACCCAGAACTGCGCGCGGCTCCCTACACGCGGCAATGGAACATGAAGCACGCACTGACCAACCTGGGCGTGAAAAAAGCCTACGAAGATTACCATCTGATGCTGGCCCAGGAGCATCCCGATATCGTTCTCGTCGCGAGCGAGAACGCACAGCACCCAGAAGTGGTGGAAGCGTGTGCCGCGCATCGGGCTCACGTCTGCGTGGAGCGACCCATGGCGGCATCGTATGCCGGAGCGCTGCGCATGGTGCGTGCGTGCAGGGCAGCCGGCACCACCATGCTGGTGAACTGGCCACTCACCTGGTCGCCAGGCGCGCGCAAGATCAAGTCTCTCATCAACCTGGGCGAAATTGGCCGGCTACTGCAGGTGAAGTGGCATGCCGGGCACACCGGACCGCTCAGTGCCAGTGCCTCACTGAACGGCGCGAATTATGAGACCCCGCCGTCAAACATCCCTGCCTTCTTGAGCGGGCCCACCGTAAGCGGAGGTTCTGCTGTACTCAGCAACCCAGCCCGGTCTGGCAGCCGATCTCCCCTGAGCAACCTCTCAGTACGGGGCGAGGTTACCATGACAGGCGACTCCACCGCACTCATTGATCGCGCTACGCTGGGCGAACGCATAGTACTCAGCGATATAGAGCGGGGTGCCACTTGGTGGTATCAATCCGCCGCAGGCGGCGGTGCCATGCTGGACTTCTGTGGGCATGGCGCGATGCTGTCGCTATGGTACGTGGGCGAGCCTGCGACGGCAGCGTTTGGCATGCGGGCCAATCTTGATAGTGCCTTTGGTGATGTCGATGACAACGGCACCATCCTGGTGCGCTTCCCCAACGCCATGTCGATCCTGGAGGGCTCATGGACGACGGTCGACGATGGCATTCCAAGTGGACCGACTGTCCGTGGGACAACGGGTACGCTGGTATTGGACTCATTCGACCGTGTGCGCCTGGAGCGTGGGCGGGGACAGACGGTTATCTATCGCACCGAGCCGCTACCCGCTGGTCGCGAGAACGTAGCTGGCGAGATGATCCACCATCTGGAGACTCACGAACCCCTGCACCAGACGCTGGACATGAGCTTCAACGCCGAGGCCATGGCTATCCTCGATGCTGGCATCCGCGCGGCGGCAAGCGGCAAGCTGGAGCCAGTGAGCAGCCCCGTCTGGCAGGCGGGATAACCAAGCCTGCTGCGCAGTTGGTTCGCCGGACTGTGGTGTTGCCCCCCGGGTTGCCCGTCTGTGGCGCTCCTGTCAGGTTGGATGAGTGCGAGTTACCCGCTCAGGCACAATGGCGAACCGAGTACCTAACACACCGCCACGCGACTCGCACGCGCACCCAAAACGGAAGGAAGTGTTAAAACTGTAATCAGTTTGACTCCTTATCCAGACTGGAGCAATGGACATGCAATCACTCAACGGTTCCTGGCAGGCGGCTGTCGATGGGCAGAACGCCGGCCGTCTTGAGCGTTGGTTCGAATCGGTCCAGCCGCAGGCACTCGGCATCCCCGTGCCAGGTGTCGTCCAGCAGGTATTTCCGACTTTTCAGGGTGTGTGCTGGTACTGGCGGCACTTTACGCCAGACCGGTTACCGGGTCCAGGCGAGCGTGCACTCCTGTGCTTCGGCGCGGTGGAGTATCAGGCTGAGGTATGGCTCAATGGTGTAAGCGTTGGCGGGCATGAGGGGGCCGAGTTCCCTTTCGAACTGGACGTCAGCGCCGCCCTGCGCGCGCACGAGAACCTGTTGGCGGTGCGCGTGGTGAAACCTGGTGACGAGCGTGTAGACGGTTTCACTTTACGTGAGATCCCGCACCGTAACGAGTATGACCACGCGCGCTTCCAGCCTGGCATGAGCTACAACATCGCCGGGCTCACCGGCGCCGTGCAGTTGACGATCGTGCCGGTCGTGCGCGTTGCCGGCGTGTTCGCGCAGGCCGACGTGGAGCCACTCCTTCGACAAGCGCAGGGTGAGCACGGCGCCCTCTCGTCGTTTCATGGTGAGCCGGTCGCCCTTCGACACGCTCAGGATGATCATGGTGAGCCAGTCGCCCTTCGACATGCTCAGGATGATCATGGTGAGCCGGTCGAACCATCCGTCCTCCGTCGTACGTCGTCTGCATTGCCACCTGCGCAAGTCACCGTCCGCGTTACCATGAGCAACGCCACAAACGAGACGGCGCATGAGACATTGCGGGTAGTCGTCGCGCCGTCAGCCGGCGGCGCGGAGGTAGCCAGCGCCGAACAGGCCGTGACCCTCCCGCCCGGCGACTCGACGCACATTGTGCAACTCACCATCACTCATCCGCATCTGTGGGATATCGACGACCCGTACCTGTACCGCGCTACGGCCAGTCTGGCTGACGCAGGTCAGTATCTTCCTGATCATTCGCACACAGTGCGCTTTGGCTTGCGCGATTTCCGCGTAGTGGAGGGCTTCTTCCGCTTGAACGGCCGGCGCCTCTTCCTACGTTCGTCGCACACCGGCAACCACTTCCCCGTTGGCCAGATTGTTCCTCCCACACCTGACCTGCTGCGGCGCGATCTGCTGATGGCCAAGGCCGCTGGACTGAACTGCGTGCGCTTCATCGCCGGCGCAGCCTGGCCCGAACAACTGGACTTTTGCGATGAGATCGGCCTGCTGGTGTATGAAGAGTGCTACGCCTCGTGGTGTCTGGAAGACTCGCCGCACATGACTGAACGCTACGAGCGCAGCTACGGCGAGATGATCCGGCGCGATCGCAACCACCCCAGTGTGACCATCTGGGGCTTGATCAACGAGATGCCCGACGGCCCGGCTTTCCGCTGTGCAGTGAGCTACCTGCCCAAACTGCGCGAGCTGGATGGCACCCGCCTGGTGCTCCTGGGCAGTGGTCGTTGGGATGGCCAGCCAGGCATCGGATCCGTGAGCAATCCGGGCACTCGCGAATGGCAACCGATGTGGGGCATCGAAGCGCCACAGGCGCCACCAGTGGACGCCAAACTTACCTGGCAGCCTGGCGGTTACACGGACCGCGCGGGTGACGCACACGTCTACCCAACCTATCCGCTGGAGCAGCGCAATGCCCATCTGATCCGCACGTTAGGCGAGGGCATGCAACCAGTATTCCTGTCTGAGTTTGGCATTGGCAGCATGATGAACGTCGTGGAAGAGGCGCGCGGCTACGATGCGCTCGATGTTCCCGATAACCTGCCCGATCGCACCCTCATTCGCAGCATGGCCGAGCGTCTGACTAATGATCTCCGGCGCTTCAAGCTGGATGAGGTGTATCCCTTTCCAGCCGACCTGCTGCGCGACAGTTACCGCCTTCATAGCTTCCAGCGCCGCCTGGCATTCGATCTGATCCGCTCCAACCCAAAACTGGCAGGCTACAACCTGACTGGCTTGTTGGATCATGGCATCACTGGCGAAGGTCTGTGGTCCTTCTGGCGCCACTGGAAGTCAGACATTGTCGCTACGCTGGAGGATGGCTGGTCGCCGCTGCGCTGGTGCCTGTTCGTGGATCCCCCCTTCGCCTATTCCGATCGCCCACTTGGGTTCGAGGCCGTGCTGGCAAATGACGGCGTGCTGGCACCGGGTGAGTACCCCGTGCAGTTTCGCATTTGGGGCGAGGGCCGGTGTGTGTGGGAACGCCGCGCCCGGGTGCGTGTCCCCTCGGACTCGCCGCTGTCTGTTCCCGTGCTGAAGACGCGCGTGCGGATAAACCTGCCGCCGGGCGAGTATGTCTTCGCGGCGGATCTGCAGCATGGCGGCGCTCCCACTGGCGACCGGCTTCCCTTCCGCGTGGCCGATTCGGCGAATATGCCAAGGGGCCGCGCAACGCTGTTGGCGTGGGGCGTGGAACAACGCCTGAAGCAGTGGCTCGGGGCACTCGGTTACACCGTACGCGACTACGACCCCCTTGCCGCTCGCGCACGCAGCCTGATACTCGTTGGTGATGTGCGACCTACGGCACGCAATCAGACGAGCTGGACTGCGTTGCGCCGGCGCATCGAAGACGAGGGCGCGCGGGTCCTGGTACTGAGCGCTGGCCCCTTCCGGTCAAGGTCCGTCAACAACGCGGAGACGGTGCAGCCCGAACAACTGCCGTGGGGCGACTGGCTGCGAGCGCGACGATTTCACGATTGGCTGTATCACAAAGAAGTGCTCGCACGCCGTCATGCCATCTTTGCCGGCCTGCCAGCAGGCGGATTGCTGGATTGGTACGTTTATGGTCAAGTCGCTGGCGGGGACTGTTTCGATTGCGTCGAAACGCCGCAGGAGGTGATCGCCGCTTCCTTTGCCGCGGGATACAGCTGCCCGGGCGGGTACGATAGCGCAGTGGTAATCGGAGCCACAACGCTCGGCAAAGGCCGCGTGACATTCAACGCATTGCACTTGCTGGAGCAACTGGGCCGCCATCCCGCCGCGGACCGGCTGCTGGCGAATATGGTGGCCTGGGCCGTGGCTACATAATCCGTCAGACCCTGCTATGAGTTATCGTTTGCACCAAAACTGAAAAAGGGAACGCGGCCAGATGGTGCATGGCGTTTTTACAGAGCTCTTTCCATCGCGTTGTTGTGCTCAGCCGCTTTCAGGTCTTACTTGCCATCGCCGGCTGCCGGACGCCTGCATCGTGGCCGTTGTCGCGAACGTGTTCCGCCGGCTGGGTAATAGGCAGACGCGCCATTGGCTTAAACAGAGGGGCGCCCTCTCCGTAGGCCACGGCTGCATCCACGAATGCCCGGAACAACGGGTGCGGCCGGTTCGGGCGGCTCTTAAATTCGGGATGAAACTGGCTTCCCATCATGAACGGGTGGTCGCGCAGCTCGGCAATCTCCACCAGCCGGTTGTCGGGTGACAGCCCGCTGAACACCAACCCGGCATCACCCAGAATCTTGCGGAACTCGTTGTTGAATTCGAAGCGATGGCGGTGACGCTCCTGGACCGTCACAACGCCGACCCCGCCAGCATTGGCATTGTCACCCAGCTGGCTGACATAGGCGGCGTGCGCGCGAGTGCCGGGCACAAGCTGGCATGGGTAGGTTCCCAGGCGCATGGTACCGCCCATGTCCTGGATATCACGCTGATCAGGCATCAGGTCAATCACCGGGTAGGGAGTTGTGTGGTCGAATTCGCTGGAGTTGGGTTCGTGACTGTTGAAGACATGCCGCGCAAACTCGATGCACATCACCTGCATCCCCAGGCATAGCCCCAGGTAGGGCATGTTATTCTCACGCGCATACTGCGCCGCGCGGATCTTGCCCTCGATGCCGCGATAGCCAAACCCGCCAGGCACCACGATACCCGAGACGTTATCCAGCGCGTCCAGGGCATCACTGCGCTCGATGTCTTCACTATTGATCCAGGTGATCTTGACCTCGCGTCCCGCAGCGACCCCTGCATGGTAAAGCGATTCGCGTACGCTGATATAAGCATCGTGCAATTCCACATACTTGCCCACGATGGCAACGTTCACCGGCGGGCGTGGCTTACGCATCTCGGTACACAGATTGCGCCAACCAGCCAGATCCGCCGAGGCGCAGCCCATTTGCAGCCGCTCGCACAGGTAGTCACCGAAACCATAGTCCTCCAATGTGAGGGGCACCTCATACAGGTAATTGGTGGTGATCATGGGCATCACCGCTCGCGGTTCCACATCGCAAAAGAGGGCGATTTTCTCGCGCAGATCATTGCTCACCGGGTGGTCGCTTCGCGCGATGATGGCATCGGGCTGGATGCCGGCACCCCGCAGGTCGCGCACACTGTGCTGGGTGGGCTTGGTTTTTAGCTCGGCCGTCGCGCCGATCATGGGCAGGAAGGTGACATGTACATAGAACGTGTTGTTGCGGCCTACGTCGCGGCGCATCTGACGGATCGCTTCCAGGAAGGGCATGGCTTCGATGTCGCCCACGGTGCCGCCCACCTCCACGATTACCACGTCGGCGGTGCTGCTCTTGGCCACCAGACCGATGCGGCGCTTGATCTCGTTCGTAACATGCGGCACCACCTGGATGGTTTTACCCAGGTAGTCACCATGGCGCTCTTTGCCAATCACCTCGTTGTAGACCTGCCCGGTGGTTGCATTGCAGGCGCGCGTCAGGTTTTCGTCGATAAAACGCTCATAGTGGCCCAGGTCCAGGTCTGTCTCGGCACCGTCTTCGGTGACGAACACCTCACCGTGCTGGTACGGCGACATGGTACCCGGATCCACGTTCAGGTAGGGGTCCAGTTTCTGAATCGATACACGCAGGCCCCGCGCCTTCAACACACGCCCGATGGCGGCTGCCGTGACGCCTTTGCCCACCGAACTGACAACCCCCCCTGTGCAAAAGATGTACTTGGTCATAGCAATCTCATAAACAAAAAAGTAGGGAGCATTTTTGAACCAAATGCCCCCTACTGTAGGTGACGACTTGTTGTGGTGAAAGTGATCAACAACATGAGCTCGTACAAACCGTGTCTCATGTAGGTTAATTATATCAGGGTCATTCTCTGAATTACTCCCTTTCCAACTTTTTTAAGGTTCACGATTCGCCACCACTCCGTGTATTTGGCTTTATGTTGTCATTCCCAATATAGCGCACGAGGTGCCGTTCGTTTTTACAGGGGACAGGCAGTATTCAGCATCAGGGTGCCACCCTGCTCGGCAACCCGTCATGCCTCGAGTGTTCGTACCACCGTGCGCACCAGCGTGCCGTGGGTAATGCGATACAGCGCCAGACTGCCGGCCAGCGGCAACACGGCGATCAACATCCACTCAACCAGGCTGGGTGTGCGGGAGCTAAACAATCCGGGTACGATTATTGGCCCCACGAACCCCACGACCAGCAACAGCAGCCCGGTCGCTGCCTCGCGTGGATGAGCGCGCATGCTGGGTGGACTGAAGACCGAGACGTCGTGCACATCCCAGAAGACGTGCATGGCATAGTGCAGGCTGGCGAAGGCAAACACGGTGCGAGCCTGTTGTACGTTGCCGGAAAACAGGTAACTGATAATGTAGACAAGCACAACGGCCACAGCTCCGATCAGCCCCACCAGCACGCTGTAACCTAACACACCGCCCATAAAACCGCGTGTGAAGGCGGGTCGTAGTAGCCCGAATGCCAGAAGCGTGCAGGGTATGCCCACCGTGATGGTAGCAACCCAACTGATCTGGCGTGGCTCCCCAGGGAACGGCAAGCCCACGAAGCCGGCAAACAAAATGGCGAAGATGGTGACGACGTTCTTCGCCAGGTACAGTTTCGCGGAGGCGAGGATCTTTTGTATGATGAGTTGGCCCTCGCCCAACGCTCGAGGCAGGATGGACAGGGTATTTTGCAGTAGCACCAGCGCCGCGACATCCTTGGTGATCTGCGCGCCTTCATTCATGGCGATCCCCAGTCTCGCTTGCTTGATCGCCGGGACGTCGTTCACACCGTCGCCCACCATGGCCACATATTCGCCACGATTCGTCAGCGCGGCGACGATACGGCTCTTGGTCTCGGGTGTGATGCGTGCAAACAGGTCGGCCTCAGCTACGGCATCTTCGAAAGCGCGGTCGTTCATCTCCACCAGCTCGCGCTCGGTGACCACCTGGTCTCCCCGCATGCCAGCTTGCCGTGCAACCGCCTGCACCGTCTCAGCGTTGTCACCTGAGATGACTTTCACCCGCACACCCTGCCGGTCGAAGGCGCGCAGTGTGTCCCGGATGTCCGAGCGGATCTCGTCACGAATGACGATCAGTGCCACGGGGTCGCGAGCGCTAAGTGCATGCAAGGCATAGGCTGTTTCGTCGCTGGGTAGCCTCTCGGGGGTACGCATGAACGCCACCACGCGCAGGCCTTGGCGGGTGAACTCACCCGCCTTCGCCAGGGCACTGGACTGCGAACGGTCGAACAGGATCTCAGGTGAACCCAGGATGGCCGTCTCGCAGTTCCCACCGCCACAGTCGAAGGTGAGTGCGCTCCACTTGCGCGTAGAACTGAACGGCACCTCAGCGATCACAGGCCGCCCGGAACCCGCCCCAGGAGCGTCAAACCAGGCTGTGCCATAGGAAAGAGAATCGGCATCTTTAGCGTTCCCACCAGCTCCGACCGGGTCGGCTCCGACTGGGGCGGCCCTGCCTGCCCCGGCCCAGATGGCAATAGCCCCAGCAGTATTATTCTGCGAATGCAACCCGCCCACAAACTCGGCCAGCGCATACCGCACCTCGTCGTCACTGTGGCCATCCAGTGCGATGACTTGCTGCACCGTGAGGAGATTCTGCGTCAGCGTGCCAGTCTTGTCGGCGCACAACACCGTCACATTGCCCATGCTTTCGACGGCATTGACACGTTGCACCAGCGTGCCGATCAGGCTGATGCGAACAGCCCCCACACTGAGCGAGACCGTGATTGCCAGGATCAGGCCTGCTGGCACAAAGCTGGTGACAATCACCAGTGTCTGCCGTAAAGCATAGACGGGTGGGATGCGCAGGTTGGCGGCGGCGATCATCTCCAGTGCCGCTACGATTATCATGATGACGACGAGTGCCTGCACCACGATGTCGATCTTGTGCTGCAGCGGCGTGCGAACGTCTTTCATGGCCCTGGCTGTCAGGGTGAGTTTATTGGCGTAGCTGTCGGCACCGACCTTTGTGGTTCGCAGCGTGCCATTGCCCACCAGGGAGAACGAACCGCTGTAGACCAGGTCACCTGCTTTCTTCGCCACTGAATCACTCTCGCCAGTGAGCAGTGACTCGTCCATCTCCAGCGCATGTGTCTCCACGAGCTCCCCGTCCACGGGCACCCGATCACCAGGGCCGACCTCCACCAGGTCGTCCTGCACGATCTGTTCGGCAGGAATTTGCATGCTCACACCATTGCGCCGCACACGCGCGCGGCGTACGGCCAGTGCGGCCAGTTGGTCCAGACGACGCTTAGCAATCAATTCCTGGACGGTGCCGATGATCATGTTCAACCAGACGGTGCCGCCGGAGAAGATGGTGTCGCCCAGGATCGTACGGTGCATCCCTGGCGTGGCGAGCCCTACGGCAATGGTAGCCACGATGGTCACGAACAAGACAATGTTGAAGACCGTGAAGACGTTATCGCGGACGATGTCCCACGTGCTGCGCGCGCTCGTGTGCACGAAGACGTTGCGCTGCCCGTATGACACGCGCTGCTGCACCTCGGCATCGTTCAGCCCAGTCAGGCGCTGGCTGGCATCAGTCGGTGTGGCGTGCAGGGGGGATGCGGTTAGCGATGGGTCGATTGACATGGCCTCGCCCACTATGATAGGACTTGTAAAAAGACCATATCATTCGGGAACAGATTGATTGTACCCGACACCCTGTGGTAAAACTAAGCCCTTGAGCGCATGAGTACACGGTTGAGCGCATTACCATTGAAAGCAACCCTGCTCAGATCAGCCCTGCTGAAAGCAGCTTTGCCATGGCTGGCCTTCCTCGTCATGTTTCTCTGGGCGTGGCGCACCAGCCCGCTGGCCGTACCCAGCTATGGCGACACCTTGGAGATGGTGTGGGGCACGCAGTACTATGCCCGGACACTGCTCCACGGCGCTTCGCCGCTATTCATGCCCGGCATTTTCTACCCGCTGGGATGGCATACGATCACGCTAGCTCATACGCCTGCCCTCTTCCTCCTGGCGCTCCCCTTCCAGCTCATTGGTGGCGCAGCGCTTGCGTACAACGGTATGGTGTTGCTCAGCCTCGCGCTCAGCTTTGTTGGCGTCATGCGGTTGGTTAACCTGCGCGCGGACCATCTTGTCTCAACCACCCTGGCACTGGTCTACACCTTCGCTTTCTACCGCTGGATCTGCGCCAGCGGTGGGCACATGCATTTTCTATGGGCCACCAGTTTTCTTCCGTGGAACATCTTGTTCCTGCAGCAATTGCGCAATGAAGTCAGCCCGACTCACCGGCGGCGACTCATCCTCTATGCCGGCCTGGCCTGGGCGGGCGCCCTGTACTTCTCGCTCTACTTTGTATGGATCGGTGTGCTGCCGCTGCTGCTACTGCTCCTTGATGGGCGTCAGTCTTTGCTGCAGCGCCTGAAAGACAGCGCGGCCATAACACTTATCGCGGTGCTCGTGGCTTCGCCCATGCTGCTGCTGTTCTACTTCGGCTCACGCGCAGACCAGCTTTCAGCGAATGACGCAACCGTTCTGCTGGCGTGGGGCGCCAGCGCCAACAGTTTCATTACGCCGCCGCTTATTCATCCGATTCCAGCACTGCAATCGCTTGCCCGTACTATTTTCAATGGGCCAGCCAGTGCCATCAACGAAGTCAACGAATCCAACTGGGGAATCCTGCTGCCGTTGCTCGCGGCCGTGGGCGGCGTGATCGGTTTACGGCGCTCCCGGAGCACCGGCGGTCTGCTGGTGATGCTGGCGGTGAGCGTGGTACTCGCTCTGGGCGTCGCACTGCAATGGGGAGGCCACACCCTGCATGCCAGTCTTTTCGCACCCCTCAACGATGCCCTGTGGCGGCTCGGGCATGCGCTCAAGCCCACCCTCTTTACATCGTCTGCGCCGCCCGCTGCGTTCGCCGACATCGTGCCGCTGCCAGACTATCTGCTCACGGCCACGCTGCCATTCTGGGAGTCGGCGCGCGTGGCGGCACGCTTCTCCATCGTTGGCGGCCTCGCTCTTTGCGTACTGTCAGCGCTGGCGCTGCAGCGAATGCCACTCCTGGCTAAAGTTGCGCTGTGTGGGTTGTTACTCGTCGAAATGTGGCCCGTCCCAACGCAGAGTAGACCGCTACCCACGGAGTTGCATCCCGCGTACACCTGGCTGTCAAAGCAAAACTGGGCCCCCGGCCAATCCATCATCGAACTGGACGTCACACCCATTCGCCAGGATGCCACGGTACTTCTATCTGCTCTGGACGACGCCATCCCAACCGTCTCCGGGGCTGGCTCGTTTACGCCACAGCCTATCAGTGCGCTCGGCTCACTGCTGGGGCGCTCGCCCCAGATGCTATCCCGGCCGGATGTGGCGGTCATGCTGGCTGGCTTCGGCGTGCGGTATGTCGTCATCCACCTGAAGTCCGGCGCGGGTGACACCTACGAGGAAAACCAGTGGCAAGCCGCGCAGGTAAATCCCTTTATGCGTGCCGTGCGTTGCTTTGATCCCGTCCCGCAAAACCAGGTGCTTCCCTATCCCATTTGCATTGCCGAGCTGCGTGTTCCACCATCTTTCGCATTTCGTGTCTTCCGGGAACAGGGTTGGTCGGAGTTCGAGCCATGGGGTATCTGGATGCTGGGGCATGCAGCGCAGGCGACATGGATCGCGTTGCGGCCGGTCGCACAGACGCTGCATCTGAATGCGTTTCCGGTGTGCCTGCCAGGGACGTCGCAGCACGCGACACTGTACGTCAACGGCGTCCAACTCACCACTCATGTCTGGTCGGGTTGTGGCTCATGGGACCAGACATTGACAATCCCCGCCACCCTGATTCACTCCGGCGCTAACACGCTGCGCATCGAGGCCACCGTGGCGCTGCAGCCTGGCGACTCGCGCATCAAGAACGAGACGCGCCCACTGTCAATTGGATTTACCGCGCTGGATGTGCAGCCCGTTGCTCCGTAACGGGGAGGGCTGGTGTGCCCGGCTAGCCTTTACCCAGGAACGCTGGTAGGTATTGCGCATCAGCACCGCGTCTTCTTCCATGTTGGGTGTTTCGCTCAGCACACGCCCTCCCACCGCGTTATCCGCCAGGGCCTGAAATAGCGCTTTGTAGTGGATGTCGGCTTCCGCCAGGTTCAGGTGGTGGCGCTCTCCTTTGGGGCCGTATTCGATACCGCTAAAGTGAATATGCATATTCCGTGTGCCGCGCTCGCCCAGGCTGCCGGCGATCAAGTGCAGAGCGCTGGCGAACTCGTCATACGTGTTGAATGAACCGTCTCCGGTGCGCGCGTGCAGGTGGGCGAAATCGATGCACGGCAGCACGTTCTCAATCTGCTGGCTCCAGCGAATCACATCCTCCAAAGTGCCCAGCAGCGCGCTCTTGCCCATCGTCTCGGGGCGCAAGGTCACATCCACCTTCTCCTTGCGCAGTGTGTCGGCCACCTCACACAGCCGTCCGGTGGCGGTTGCGTACGCGTCGGCAGGGCTATCTTTCATATATGAACCGGGGTGGAAGACGATGTCGGTCGCGCCAGCCTTGAAGCCGTAGCGTGCGGCAGTCAGCAACCTCTCGCGCCCAGCCTGCCACATCTCTTCCGTTTCGGCATTTAAGTTGATGAAGTAAGACGCGTGGACGCTGATGGCAACGTCGTACTGAGCGCCAGCTGCCTTGATCTTCGCACACGCTTCGTCACTGATGCGTACACTCTGCACCCAGGCCAGTTCCAGCGCACTCAGGCTTAGCTCGCGCAGGCGCGTAATACCGCCCAGGCTCCCTTTGTTCTGAGGGGCGCTGGCTGGTGAACCGACCGTGCCGAAGCGAATGGGAAGATTTAGGTGCGTTGACTTGCTCATCGTGCCGCGATTATCTCATCAGCACGCTCTGATCCTGTTCCGACAGGTCCGGCTGGCCACCGCATGCCACATTGCATTCGATGACGGCCGAGTCGTTGGGCCAGGCGGTACCATCCAACCGAACAGCGTGGAGCCGGACTCCCGTCGTGGGGTCATACAGCCCAATCTGGATACTGGCAGCCTCGGACAGGTCTGGCACTGTATGCACATCGATCACCTGTTCACCCGGGTCCCATAGCGATGTTGGATAGTGCATGGGCTGGTCCGATTGTCCCACCAGACCACCCTGCACATTCATCGCATGAACAAACACGGTGTAGTTGCGGTCGGGTGCAGCCATGCCTCGCCAATACAGTTGCAGGGTATCGCCATGCAGGTCATATCCCTCCAATCTGATGATGCCGCCGAATGTAGTGCTGAAGGTGCGGGGTGGCTTCACATCGGCGGGGCGCGCACCGCGCAACTTGATTTCGGCAATCTGAGCACTCACGGCGCTTGATCCGGCCAGATGCGCCACTCGATAGGGCGGGTCATACTCGATCCAGCCGATATACACCTGTGCCACCATCTGCTTATCCACCGGCGGGTAGTGGAGGTGATACTCATCGCGCAGAACGCCACGGCCCCACTGGGCTGTATTTAGGCGACCACCAAGCGGTTGGATGACGCGCCGGTCGATCGATACGCCATCCTGGGAATAGGTCTGCAGAGAGACCAGGTACGGTCTCTCGACGAACCGGGTCGCATGCCAGTAAACAGTCAGGGTGACCTCGTTGCCAGGGCTGATGCGGTTGGTACTCAACGACGCATAGAGCAGTTCGATGCCGTTATTGAACTGGACGTGTCCGGTGGAAGGCAAAGCACGCTCTTCGGCCGCCGTCAGGTAATGAGGCGCATCATAGGTTGGGACGAGTACCAGCCAGATCGCGGCGATGGCGCCAGCCGCTGCCGCTACGATCAAGACGCGACTCACTAATCGCCATAACGTTTCAGGGAACCATGCCAGCAGACCAACCGCCAGGAGCACAGGCAGCGCAGCAAAGGCAGGTGCCAGCAGGCGGGCGTTTTCGGTCATCTGATAGTCGCGCAGCCATGGAAGGAAGGTGATGAGCGAAGCGAATACATCTACGGAGAGCAGCGCCAGTGCCGCCTGCGAGCGTCGGTGTGCCAGCCTGATGCAAACCCCAACCAAAGCGATCGCATCAAGTAAGTCGAAGATGATGTCGATGACCAGTGCCCAGTGGATGCCGTAGCGTAATATGTTCCAATAGGTCGCCACAATTTCCGGGATGGTGCCAGCCATCTCAACCAGATTGAGCGGCGTGATGCGCCTCAGTGCCTCATTCGCTAGCTGCACCTGCGACCACGCGAGCGGATTGCCATACAGTACCTGGCAGTACACCAGGTACCACCCAGCGACCAGCAGGAAACCTGCCAGGCAGAGTCCCATGTACCGATAGGCACGCCGGGCTGTGTTGTGCATGGCTCGCTTGAGTGGCTGCCTCTCTTCACCTTCTTCGCGGTATGCCAGATATGCCACGCCGGCAAACGCCGGTATGAACAATGCCAGCCCGTTAGTCTTGCACAGAAATGCCAATCCAATGCAGGCACCCAGTGCCACGAAGGCGCGTTTACCTCCGTGCTCAGGCCGGCGGAGCACTCGGGTCAGGCAAAATAAGGTGAGCGCTCCGGCGAAGGCCACGGCTATGTCATTGCTGACGACACTGCTCATTTGCACGAACTTGGGGTTGAAGGCCGTCAGACCTGCCGCGAGCAATGCAACCTCCGTGTGATCAAATAGCAGCAGCGTTAACTGATAGATGAGCACGATACTTGCTGCGCCCAGAGCGCTCGACAGCAGCCGGTTGAGCCGGACTGCCAGCACCGTTCCTCGCGGAGGAAAGACCGTCTCCGCATCGGTATGATCAAAGAAATATATATTGCCTACTTTATAGGGGCGCATGACGTCACTCAGATCGCTGCGGTTGATCCAGGCCACGAACAGTGAGCTGATTGCATAGTAGAGCGGCGGCTGGACGATTTCGTGCGATATCTCAGCGGTCTGATTCAGGTCCGGCAGGCTGAGGTGGTCAGCGATGTAGTTAACGTAACGAAAGTGATCGCCCTCGTCATCGCCCTCGAAGAGAGGCAAAGCGAAGTTGTAGGCGACGCACAGCGTCACGAAGAGGGTGACGACGATAAAGAGAGGCCATTTGGGACGCAAGCGCGACTGCAAGGATCTGAGCATGTGTTGGAGGTCTTTGGCTACTGGCGAGGGAGGTATATGTCGGTGTTCTCGACCGTGCGATCCACCCGGTAGGATGACTCAATCGCCGATAGCATTTCCGCCGTCCAACGGTCCTGGCGTATGTTTCTGAAGAGCAGGATGGCGGTAAACTTCTTCTGCCTGATTGACTCCACGAACGGCGTCTGGTCCCACAAACCGGCATCAGCAAGCTGCTTCTGCGCGAACGGCTGGATGTACAGCTCGCGCCCGGTCAGGGGGATCAGGCCAATGAACTCGTCGGCCAGCACGATCCCCGGTGTCACCCGTACGATCCCTGCCAGCTCGGCCTCTGGCTTCAACAATTTGCTGGTGTTAAACATGTACCGGGCAGCCGATACATTCACCATCACGCCTACCTGGAGCGCCAGGCCGACCAGCAGGATAGGCAACCAACCGTATGGATGTGTCAATGCTACAACCACGCCTGCTGCCAGGCACAGTGCCACTGCGAGCTCGTAAAAGTAGTTCACGTTTGAGCCGATCTTGCCCACCATTCCCGCGGTGACGATGGCACCCGCGAAGTAGGGCACGAAAACCCACCAGGCGCGATCAGGGCGTCTCCGCCGCAGGTGATATGCGCCTACCACGACAGCCAGCACTGCACACGCGATGAGCAGCGGCATTTCCAGGACGACCTCCATGAACGAAGACAGGACCTTCCTCCAATCGAACTCATTAAGATTCGCTGTCACAATATTAAAATAGAACCCACCACTCGTCTGCCAATCCAGGACTATGAACAACCCTAAGTTCAGTGCCGCGGCGATCACAGCCAACTCCACTGCGTTCCGGCGGAGCCTGGCACTCCAGAGCCACACAAATGCCGAAAGCGGCGCAACGAACAAAGAAGACTGCCGCGTATAGGTAGCCGCCGTGAACAAAACAGCCCCGGCGATGATTCCTTTATGGCTCTGTCCCCAGAAAACGACCGCCAGCAAACCCAGGAGACTCAGCGTCAAGGCCAACGTGTCGATGCGGTCCAGCGGCGACCAGAAGACAACGTAGGGGAAAGCTAGAAAGAGCAGACCACCAGTCAACCCTGCGAGCTTGTCAGCGGTCAGTCTATAAAGCAGCAATCCGATCGATAACGCGGCGGCGAAGCTGCTCAAGATAGAGATCAGCCTTCCATACCAGTAGGCGGGGCCGAACGCCCACACGAAGGGCACCTGGATCGCCGGATAGAGGGGCGGGTAATTAGATACGATGTAAGGCGGGGTGGATAGGTCGGTACGGTAGATGGGTTCAAAGCGCGCCAGGCGCAAGGATTGGTCAAGCAGCGCGCCTTCTCCGTAATCGAGCGAATAGGGGAAGATCAGAGCGCGCCGGTCCTGGTCCACCAACAGGGCAATAACCCTTGCCATTTGGGAGAGGAGGAGGGCAGCCGCGATCAAGATGAGGATGTGGCGTAACCCGGTTGCTGTTATAACATTGGACAGTGCAGCTCCCTTGAACATGAGGGCAAGTGTACAACAACGCTTATAAAAGCAACTCCAGCCACGATCAAATGTTGCCCCTCACGTTGGCGTGCACAAGCACCTGTGGTTCACAGAAGACGTTAAGGTGCCGCGCCTGTAAAGCTCACTAAACCAAGTACAATTCGCGCCGTCGCATGAAGCTGTAACATGCTATGCAGGCTACGGATGATGAACGCATATGACCGCACCGTCGAACGTCATTGGCTCGCCAGAGTAGCACCTCTACTGACGTGCATCCTGGCAGCATTTGGCTCGCTGCAGCCATTCATCACCGGCCAGGTGCCCATGGGAGCCGACACCGCGCTGCACTATTTCCGCATCAGCGCGTGGGAGCGCTTGTGGGCACAAGGCATCGTCTATACCCAATGGATGCCGGATCTGGCACTCGGTTATGGCTACCCATTGACGGCCTACCACCCCCCACTGGCCTACTACCTTGCCGTCCTGATGGCCCGTATCGGCTTCAGTCTGCCGCATGCCATGCTCGCGGCCTGGGTCTTGAGCGCCGTAGTCGCGACGACAGGCATGTTTCAGTGGGTGCACAGCCTATCTCGGAGCACACTGGCAGGCGTCGTTGCTGCAGTGGCTTATGCCTTTGCACCGTATACGCTTAATAACATCTTCACCCGCGGCGGCTTCCCCGAATCGATCGCCATTTCCATGGCACCGTGGCTGTTTTTCGCCATTCATCGCTACACTCAACAGCACCAGTTCCGCTTCGGCCTGCTCCTTACCCTAAGCTTTACCGCCATTCTGCTTACCCACGTCATTGTCAGCCTGCTCATGGCACCACTCGTGGTGGTGCTCATCCTGGTGGGAGCGTGGAACTGGCATGGCGCTCAAGCCAGGCTGGGCGCGAAAAGCATTGGCAGCTTTGTGCGTCCTCTGCTATTCCCCATCCTGGGCGGCGCCGGCTTTGTGCTCTTGGCCCTCGGCCTGGCCGCCTTCTTCTGGCTCCCGCCGCAGTTCGAGCTGGGTTTGGTGCAAATGGCGCGCGGCACCAGCGGCTACGCAAATTTCTCGGAACACTTCCTGTCTTTAGGTCAACTCCTCGCACCGCCCAATCCGATCGATCCCAACTTCATCGGGCAGTCTGTCCCCTCCAGTTTGAGCTGGCTTGCCCTGGCCTTGACTGTTCCCGCACTGGTGCATGTGGCACGCTCGGACAGGCCAGCTGACCATGTGCTCACCCTGACCCTGGCGCTCATCACCCTAACCGCCTGCTTCATGACGTTGGCCGTTTCGCAGTTCGTTTGGGAGCACATAACTATACTGCGGTATCTGCAGTATCCATTTCGGTTCCTGGGTATTGCCACACTGACTATATCGGCGGTAGCCGGCATAGGCGCTGCCATCGGTTACACAGCACTCAAGACCTGGCTTGGCCGGCGGATGCACACCATCGAACCACTGATGGCTATGGCCCTTTTCGTTCTGGTTGCTGGATTTGCTGTTTATGCTTACACCTGGCAGATTACCAAACCCGATCCACTTGCCAACAACCCAAATGTAACTGCCACCGATATATGGCAGGCTGAGCAGCGTCTCGGCACCATCGGTACCACCTCTTTCGGCGAGTATCTGCCCATCAGCGTGCATCAAATGCCCACAGCACCTGCCTTTACCGACACACTGCACCCCGATCGGCTGGATTACGCAAGCCTGCCTGCTGGCGCCACAGTCGTGAGTGCCAGTTATGGTGCGCTCGCCTATGACCTGGTCATCCAGACTCCCCGGATATTTACGCTTACCCTGCACACGTTCTACTTTCCCGGCTGGGTGGCGACAGTGGATGGCGCATCGTCGACTATTGTGCCGAGTGTGCCCAACGGTCTCATGCAAGTCAGGATTCCGGCCGGCCGGCATCGGCTGTACATCTCCTTCAGCCATACCCCCATCCGCGCCTTCTCCACGGACCTCTCGCTCATCGCTCTGCTCGTACTGGCAGGTGTAATATCTCGCGCCTTCATGCACCAGCACAAAGGGCAAAAAGGCTCACAATCACCAGCCCAGCAAAGTATGCCGCCAGTGGCCCCGATGGTTGACGAAGCGGATCGGCCGTCTGCGCTTCAGGCAGGTCCAATCGTTGCAGTGGTGCTGGCGCTGCTGGCGGCGTTCGGTTATAAAACGGCGTTCGTGGATGCGGGTAGCACTCCCTTTAAGTACACACACCTGAGCGACCATCGTGTGCTGGGCGCGAGTAATAACTTCGATGTGAACTTTGGCAACATGCTGCACCTGATCGGTGGCGACATCCCACACCGATCTATCAAGGCAGGACAGACACTGAATTTCAGCCTGTACTGGCAGCTATACCAGCCCACCACATCCGATTTCAGCATCAAGACCGATGTGGTCAGTCCGCGCGGCATCGACTTTGGCCACTATGACACACAGCATCCCAACGGCATTTTCCCGACCTCGCGCTTCACGCCTACCGATTACATACTCGACGAGCGTCACATCGCTATCGCAGCCGACGCTCCGCCTGGCGTATACCAGGTGAAGGCGTCGGTTTATTACAAAGGCCAACCAGACCATCGGTTGACCGTTCTGAACAACAGCGGTGCGCCTGTCGGCACTACATACGAGGCGACTGTGGCGACCCTCTTTACCATTACAGTTAACCGGCCTGATCAGCCTGAACCGCTGAGCCAGGTAAAGCCCCCCACTCCGGTGAACCTTACGATCGGCGATGGCGTGGTGCTGATTGGTCACTCACTGCCGGCACAACTGGACCTGCACGTGGGTGATAGCTTCTCCGTGGAGACCTACTGGCATGCGTTGCAAAAGCCAGTCAGCGATATGAACATTTGCTTC